>CAZUAH010000081.1:0-37430 GCA_964617665.1 uncultured Pirellulaceae bacterium | reverse complement strand
GTGATGGGCTGGGTGGCGGACGAGGCACGCACGCACGTGTACGCCATGGCCAGTTGGCATTTGTTCAACCAGGGCCGCGTCATGGCCTGGGCCATTCGCAAGATGGGAGCGTTCAGCGTCAATCGCGAGGGCGTCGATCGCCAGTCAATCAACACAGCGATCGAGATTCTGGAGAAGGCCGAACGGCCTCTGATTCTGTTCCCCGAAGGCAGCGTGTCACGAACCAACGACCAGTTGCACGCGCTGCTGGATATTTCGTTGATTGCCCGCGCGGGCGCAAAGAAGCGAGCCAAACGGACCGGCGATGGCAAAGTGGTTGTCCACCCATTGGCGATCAAATACGTGTTCCAAGGCGATCTGGATCAGCAAGCGGACAAAGTGCTCACCGAGATCGAGCATCGCCTCTCGTGGCGACCCCAGCGAAAGCTATCGCTGATCGATCGAGTCGCGAAGTTGGGTACAGCCCTGCTGAGCCTAAAGGAAATCGAGTACTTCGGGCGCGTCCGAGGAGGGACTTTAGAGGCTCGACTTCGGCGTCTGATAGACCGATTGCTTTGTCCGCTGGAGAAAGAGTGGTTGGGCGACACCCAAACCGGACGGGTCGTGCCTCGCGTAAAGTCGCTCCGGATCAAAATCTTGCCGGACATGCTTGATGGGAACGTTGATTCCGAGGAACGCGAGCGACGATGGGAGCAACTGGCCGACCTGTACTTGGCCCAGCAGATTTCGTTCTACCCGCCCGATTACCTTGCCGCGTATCCGTCGGTAGACCGCCTGAGGGAGACGATCGAACGCTTTGAGGAAGATTTGACGGACGTTGTGACCGTCAACGAACCGCTGAAGGCGATCATCGAGGTAGGCGAAGCGATCCAGGTTCCCCCGGAGCGTGACCGAAAGGCAGAGGTGGATCCGTTGATGACGCAAATCGAGCAGAATCTGCAGGAAATGCTTGACCGGCTCGCGCTGGAATCACCACTCTACCAAACCGCGAGCCCCGACAATCCGTAAGAGATATGGTGACTCTCGCGATGCCGACGGTCGTTCCGGCCGATGGGAGCGAAGATTGCACCGCGTTCGTGGCCGTGGGCGCTTGACCATTGTCGAGCCCATGAATTACTCTATTGGGTTGGCAATTCTCCTGCTGTTCTGATGCCAATGAAGGCTGGGCCAGTCGCCATATGCTTGCAAAACGTGTTATTCCCTGTTTGGACGTTGACCGAGGCCGCGTAGTGAAGGGGACGAATTTCGTCAACCTTCGGGACGCCGGCGATCCGGTTGAGGTGGCTTCGCGGTATGAGGCAGAGGGGGCCGACGAGTTGGTCTTTCTGGATATCACCGCGAGCCACGAAGGCCGGGACATCATGATTGACGTGGTGCGTCGTACCGCTGAACAGGTGTTTATGCCCTTGACGGTAGGGGGTGGCATCCGCACGATCGACGACATCCGCGATCTATTGAATGCTGGCAGCGACAAGGTTTCGATCAACTCGGCCGCCTGTCGTGACCCTGATTTTGTTAGGGAGGCCGCCAAACGTTTCGGCAGTCAATGCATTGTGGTTAACATTGACCCCAAACGCATTCAAAAGAACGGTCATGAGGTCTGGGAAGTCCACATCAACGGTGGAAGAGTTCCTACAGGCCTGGAAGCCGTACCGTGGGCCCGCGAGGTCGAAGAACTTGGAGCGGGCGAAATCGTATTGACCAGCATGGACTGTGACGGCACCAAGGACGGGTATGACCTGGAAATCACTGCCGCGGTCAGCCGGGCAGTTTCCATTCCCGTCGTTGCAAGCGGCGGAGCAGGAAAGCCGGAGCATTTGGCCGAGGCCGTGCTGGCGGGCCGAGCCGACGCCGCGTTGGCGGCCAGCATTTTCCATTTTGGCGAGTATTCGATTCACGAAACAAAAGAGGTGATGGCGGCCCTTGGAGTACCTGTGCGGCTGTAAGTAACCCTCGTGGGAGAACGTAACGAATGGCTACCGTTGTTGAAAAGCAATCGAAAACCGTGGAAGACGGTATGGACGCGCATGCTGGAATTCTAGCGACCCTCACAGGCCGCAAGGAAGAACTGGAGGTCGACAAGTTCTTTCGGGCCCTTGTGAAACTCGAGGGCAGCGATTTGCACATGAAAGTGGGACGCCCGCCGATGGTTCGAGTGAAGGGCGAGCTTCGGCCGCTGAACCATCCGGAGGTGGACTCCGAGGAAATGGTGCACCTGCTGTGGCCAATGATGAATGAAAGGAACCGTGGGATTTTCGAGGAGGAGGGTGGTGCGGACTTTGCGCACACCTGCGACGTAGACGGGACGGAATGGCGTTTCCGCGTCAACATGTTGACCCAACTCGGGCGAATGGGACTCGTGGCGCGGCGCATCAATAACTTCATTCCGGATTTCGAGGGGCTGTACTTGCCAACCACGGTGGACAGACTCTGCCACTACGACCAAGGAATGGTGCTGCTGGCGGGCGTGACCGGTTCGGGCAAGTCGACGACCATCGCGTCGATGCTGAACTTGGTTAACCGCACCTATCGCAAGCACATACTTACGCTGGAAGATCCGATCGAGTTCGTCTTCACCGAGGAGAAGTGTCTGATCAACCAGCGAGAAATCGGGCAGGACGTCAAGGATTTTGCCATCGCTATGAAACATGCCGTTCGCGAAGACCCGGACGTAATGCTGGTAGGCGAAATGCGTGATGAAGAGACGTTCATGACCGCAATCCACGCGGCCGAGACGGGGCACTTGGTTTTCGGGACGATCCACGCGTCCAGTGCCTCGACCACGATTGGGCGTATTCTCGACTTGTTTCCCGAAGAGATGCACGGTGCAATTCGCAGCGCTATTGCGTTCAACATGAAGGGGATTATAGCACAGAAACTGCTCAAATCGATCAAACCAGGCGTGGCCCGAGTGCCGACCGTCGAAATCATGTACTTCACCCCCACCGTTCGGAAACTGGTCCTGGAGGGAGGCGATCACAAGCTGCCCGACGCTATCCGGATTGGCGCAGAAGATGGCATGCAGGACTTCACAATGAGCCTGAAGCATCTGCTTGACACCGAACTGATCGACCGTCCCACTGCATTCGCCGTGGCGCCGAATCCCGACGCACTGAAAATGGCCATCAAAGGCATCGATGCCGCGGCACCGGCAATCCTTTAACCACTCCGTACAGGTTTGTAGAATCTCACTTTGGACGTTTACCCCAAGTAAGACGTTTTTAGGGGCTTAAGAAAAATGGGTCTGTTTGGAAAAAAGAAGGTCCAGGTTGTCGAACCACCGATCGATTTGAAGGGCGACAGCGGGGCGCCTGCCGAAGACCAACAGCGCGAGATCACCTGCAGGCAAAGCGGTGCGATCGTGCCGATCAAGGAGTTGGTCTACGATGCGCTCGCAAAACGTTCCGACAGAGTGATGCTGGATTACACCAAGGACGCGGTTTCCGGGCGTTACATGATCGACGGCGTCTGGCATAACATCGAGCCGCGTGACCGCGTTACCGGTGACGCCATGCTGTTGGGCATGAAAAGCCTCGCTGGCCTGAAACCAGAGGAACGTCGTGCTCGGCAGGAAGGCAAGTTCAAAATCGAGCATGAAACCACGAAGGTCAAGTTCAACGGGACGATAACCAGCCAAGGTGTGCAGACCGGCGAGCGAGTCATCATCGAATTCGCAGCAAAGAAGAAACGCGTCTTCAAGACGCTGGACGACATCGGCATGCGCGAGGCAATGCAGGAAAAGTTGCTGGGGCATATGCGCGCTGAATCGGGGATGGTTCTCATCTCTGCACCGCCAGGCGGCGGCTTTTCGACAACTTGGAACGCGGCTCTTACATCGACGGACCGAATGTTGCGTGACTTCATTGGAATCGAAGACGAGAACAAACCCGAAACGTTCGTCGAGAACGTGAACATGGAGATGTTGAACATCGCGGGCGGCGAGACACCTGACAAGATAATGAAGAAACTGATGCTCAGGCAGCCGGAGGTCTTGACGCTGGCCGACCTGTTCAATGCCGAGACCGTGAACAAGATGTGTGAGTTGACCAACGATCCCCATGAACCAAAACTGGTTATTGCAGGAGTGAGGGCGAAAGACGCCGTGGAAGCTCTGTTGCGAGTGCTCTTGCTAAAGGCCTCGGCGAACGATTTCGCCCAGTCCGTCCGTGCCGTGGTTAACGTGCGTCTGGTACGGAAATTGAACGACACGTGCAAGCAGCCATATCAGCCACCACCTCAATTGCTTCAGAAACTGGGGATTCCGCCCGGACGGGTGAAGGCGTTGTATCGCGAATGGCAGCCGCCCCCGCCCGATCCCGAGCGAGAGAAGAAAGAACTGAAGGAAGGGCTACCTCCCGGGGCGTGTCCCTTGTGCAGGCAAGAAGGCCCTCAGTGTGGCGGTATTGGTTACAGGGATCGCACAGGTATTTTCGAATTACTCGAGATCACCGACCAGATCCGCGAAGCGCTCGTGAAGCAGCCCAAACTCGAGGTGCTACGAAACATCGCTCGCGCCGGTGGGCATCGCGGATTACAGGAGGAGGGTATCGTGCTGGTGGCGCAAGGCGCGACCTCGTTGACCGAGTTACAGCGCGTGTTGAAGTAGCATGAGCGAAAAACGCGAGACACACATCGTTTTATCTTCTGTCGAAGCAGACAACGTAGTCCACTATCGGACCGTAAGCCGGACAGCCATCGCTTCACTTTTGTTGGGGTTACTGTCGGCCGCTGCGTTTGTCAATAAACTCATGTGGTGCGTTCCGATTGTTGGAGTGGCGCTGGCGATTGTCGCATTGCGGATCATCTCCAAGGGGGAATCGCTCGTATTGGGACGCAAGGCGGCGCAAGTCGGCTTGGCGCTCAGCTTGCTCTTCCTAACATCAGCCACCACGGGCCATCTCTTCCGACAGCGGTCCCTTCGGCAACAAGCCAGGCCGCACACGAGTAAATGGATCGAAATGGTGCGAGAAGGGCGTCTGCGCGAAGCCCACCAAATGTATTTGCCGCAGTTAGACCGTCAAAAACTGGGTACTAACCTGCAGAACTACTACGAGGCGACGCGCGAGGCAAGAGAGGACAAGGAATCCTTCTTTGGCCAATCGCCTCTCAGCGAGATTGTCGAACTGGGCCGGCAGGGCCAACTCCGTTTCGAAGCGGACGAGGATGTCTCCACCATTCGTGAGTCCGGCGAGAGCATAGACTTGATCGTTCAACGCTATGCAATCGACTACGAGGCCGATGGACGGTCGCAGACTCTCTCGTTCCTGATCCATGTCACTCGAGCGTATGACTCCCACCACGGCGAGGCACGCTGGCGGGTACGGGAGATTGCTGATCCGGATTCCGACGGTTGATGAGCGGGCCGATTCATGAACGCGTCCGAGATTACCTCCGGCATTCGCAGTGTCATCCATCTCGCTGCCTACTTCGAGGAATTGAAGCAGTCGGCGCGTGAACTTGTGGAACGTGCCACTGCATCCGAGCGCGGTTACTTTACGCCAGATGAAGAGGAAGCTGCGCAGGGACTGCTCGTCTCCTACTGGCAGACTCGAAACGCTCTGTTCGAGTTGATCACGTCGTTCCGAACGGAAGCGGAATCGATGGACGAAGATCACCCGGCAGTATTTCTCACCGCATTCGCGGCGGCGTTGCTGTTGGTGGACGCCGCTCGGTTCCTGCGCGACACCGTGCATGACCGACCGCTGGTGAGACAGAAACTGAACGAGCCGCTACCGCAATTTGGCATCGAAGGCGGAGTTTACGATCACGTGCAGAAGTCGTTGCTCAGTGCCCGCAACGCCTGGCACCTGTACCACGCCATCGAGTATTTCGAAGGAGACGAGACGCGGTTACGCGAGTTGGCCGCCAATTCGCAACTCGATCCGGTGATGCAAATTATCGAGCGACTGAGACACCGGTTGGATGTCTCCGTCTCGCAGTTTGCTGGTGCAAAACTGCGTACGAGAGCCTCGCAAATTGTTCGCAAACTGGCCCGCAGTCTCTTGGGGCGGGCTATGTATGGCCTACAGAAGTGGGGAGGCAATCTCGTGGCCGACAAATACGTGCGACTCGGCCACCAACCTTCGTTGCCCGCGGACGTTGCGTCCCGAGTTCGGTCGTTGCTGCTTCCCGGCGATGTAATAATCGTTCGCAAAGAGTATGCGCTGACGAACTACTTTCTGCCGGGCTACTGGCCGCATGCCGCATTGTACTTGGGTGATGTGGGTTCATTGCAGCCGCTGGAAGCCGGTGTCAACGACGAACATCGACCTCGCTGGCGTCGTCTGTTGGACGCGGCTGGTGACAATGAGGACCGCGTCTTCGAGTCCATGAAGGATGGTGTCCTGATCAGGACGCTTGATTCGCCGTTTGCGTCGGACTCGATCGTCATTCTTCGGCCAAAGCTCCAAGTGTCCGATGTTGGCTGTGCGTTGGGACGCATTCTGCCGCACGAAGGCAAAGCGTACGATTTCGATTTCGATTTTCGCCGTGCAGATCGTCTGGTTTGTACTGAAGTGGTCTACCGCGCATATGAAGGCATTGGCGACGTAAGTCTCCCGCTCACCGTCCGCGCCGGCAGGCCTACACTTTCCGGCAGCGATCTGATCCACATGGCGATCGACAACTCGAATTTCCGGCCCGTCGCCGTATACGCGCCTTCTCTGGCCAAAGGCATCGTCATCGGCAATCCGGCTGTGAAAGTCCTGCAGGCGGGAGAAGGCGCTCACAAGTGATAGGGATGACGCTGCGGCGTACCCAATAGACGGTTTGCGTGAGCGTCGTCCACAAAACACCGCTTCTTGCCGTCCCAGTGGAGCTTTCTGCCGAGCAAGTAGGCCAGATTGCCGATAATGCACATGGTCGCTGCGTTGTGACCGGCCTCGATATGCATACACGGTTTTCGCCCGGTTAGGATGGCCTGTACCCAATCCTCCACGTGATTCACGTTGTAATCGGCGTGTTTGTCCATGCGGTAGACTTCCACACCGCCAGCGGGCACTTTGAAGTTCCGCGCCTTTTCGTCCGCAGGAATCCGTGTGCCGTCGCGGCATACGACCAATTCGTCTTTGTCGCCGTGGAACACCATGCCGAACCCACCCGAGCCGCGATGCTCGCCCGGCTGAGACCAGACGACTTGCCAGTCCGGATCTTTGAATGTGTAGACCACCTCCATTTCCACCGGGCAGTCAAACAGACCTTGCTTGGGCGGAATGCCTTTGGCCTCGACACTCACGGGTTGCTGGTCGTCGGCATCCATACACCAGCGAATAATACTGAATACATGCGCTCCACGATCGCGGATCACACCGCCGCCGGATTCCAGGATGAAGCGAAACTTGCCTGGATAGAAATTGGTGTTGTGCGGCCGCGAACGCATCGGTCCCTGCCACATGTCCCAGAACCGTTCCGACGGAGGCGGCGTATCGGGATTCGGACGCGCGGTCGGATTCAGCGTGTGCCAGCAACTCACGCTCTTCACCCTACCGAGCATTCCGTTGCGGATGAAGGTGCAGGCATGGTGAGCCGGTTCTGCAGAGCGTGCCTGGGAACCGACCTGAACGACACGATTGTGCTTGCGTGCCGCGGTGATCATGGCGTTGCCTTCCTGGATCGTGACCGACGAAGGTTTTTCGACATAGACGTGTTTGCCCGATTCGCAAGCGTGGACGGTCTGCACGGAATGCAAATGATCGGGCGTGCCGATCATCACCGCGTCGATGTCCTCGCGTTGGAGCATTTCGCGATAGTCGAAATAGGACGCCGCCCCCGACACACCCTTGGCGGCCTGTGCGAGCCGTCGCCCGTCAATGTCGCACAATGCCACGACCTGCGAGAGCCCGGTCCGCTGCAGCGTCAAGTCATACTGCAGCAGAGCTCCAGCCCTGCCGCCAACCCCGATATGACCGACGTTCAATCGATCGTTGGCGCCAAATGCACTGGCGGGTATCAAGGCCGGAGCACCTGCAGCCGCGCCCGCGGCAGCGAGAAAATGTCTTCGACTTGCCTTATGCATAGAAGGTATTCCTCATGATTGAAGGACACGTATCCTTGCAGGACGACTCTTCTGAGCCGTTCGGCCGGACGTCCCGCCGCTTCAAGTCAACGTTCCGCATCCACCGCAGTCTTGTAGACCGGAGTTAGCTTGCGGCACGGCACGCCGTCGACCGTCTCGCCCCTTGCCCGCAACGACTGCGCCAAGTTGGTCTTGAAATCCTCCGGCGCGGCGTCGAACGCTTGTTTGAGGGCATCGAGGGATTTCTCGCCGGGTATCCGTTCCAATGCACACCGCGCATCCTCGCGCAGTTGCCCGCTTGTCACCAGTCCAGCGATTGGCTCGACCGACTCGTCGCCGCCGATCTCCGACAGCATCCACAGCGTTTCGCGACGGACCGCGTCCGGCTGCTCGCCCCGCAAAAGCTCGATCAAGGCCGATACAACCGATCTGTCGGCGGCGTCGGTACCAGGGGGCCATGCACTGCGAACGACGGTCCACATTCCGTTCTTCGCGGCCCTGGCCACCTCCTGGTTCACGTCGGGTTCGCCCATCACAGCGGCGAGCGGCTTTACGGCCGACGCGCCGAGATCTACTGCACGTAGCCACACGGCACAACGCGTGCTGGCGTCTTCACTCCGAATTCCAGCAATTAGGTCTTGGATGGTCATGATTCAGTACCTATTCCAAATCGAGGTTCGATCTACTTGTCTAGACGCGCCCGAGAAGCCAGGGCCCAATGGATCCCGCCCAATAGGAGTTCGTTGAATGTACTCTTTTTGAAGTCACTGGGATGCCCCAATGTAGCAAAGAAGACCCGACCATCGTTGTACGTGGTGGTCCAGGCAACCGGGTACGCCGGTTCGTCTTCCGACCAGCGTCCCGTCATCAGAGTGGTTACCACGCTGGCCACTGGTTCCATTCGATACAGCCAACTCGCACTGTGAAACTCTGTCGCTGTCATTCTCTTGACAGCCGGATGACCTGCCGCATCGGGCGCCACTGCCACGTCACAACCTGTGTTTCGTGACCGGCTATCGTAACCCTGGTAGTGGCACTTCAGGACCTCTCGGTCGAAGTCACGCCAGCTGACGTGGCCGGCCGGTACGGGCTCGTGCACTTGGAACGGTACGATGCTAGTCCGAACGCCTACCAGCGGTTTGCCCGAACGGATGTATCGTTCCAGATGGTCCATTTGTGACACCGGCAACGCGCGACGTCGCATAGACAGGACCATCAGATCCGCGTCGTACAGTGCATCCAAGCCGGGCACGTTGTTTCGATCGGCTCCGGTGTCGCCTTTGGCAAAGCAAAATGTGCACCGGAAGGCGTCGTCGAGGTACTTCTCGGCAAATGCGGCTAGTGTTCTGTCGGTGTCGTACTCCTGTTCCGCGACGACGAACACGATGTGCGGTCGCGGGTCCTCATGGCCTATTCCAGCCGCTTGAATCAGCTGACGACTCTCCACGGTCGAAGCGATGTGCTGCTCGATGTGCCGTTCAACCCGAGCACTGCCTTTAGCCGGGGTGAAATTGGGGTCTGGTTTTCCGTCCGGCCCAATGCCGTTGGCAGTGATCGCTTCGACCAGATCGCGGACGACGATCACACGCAAGCCGTGATTCTTCATGTTGCGGATGCCAAAGCTCCGGTACTGGACGCACATATTGCTAGCCACGCCCATGTACAGCAGCGTGTCGATCCCACGCTCGCTACAAAGACTCAACAGCTCGCCGCCATTGTTGCAGTCGCCGATCAAATCGCCTTCTTCGATCTTCAAATTCGCGTGTTGACGGCTCCACGCCCGTCCTTTGCCACATGGTTCCTGCGGACCGCACTCGCAGTGATCCGTGGGGCCGGGAGGCCGCGGAGCCTGAAAGCCGATCGTTTTCGGTGCCGCATGCTGCGGGATGGCCTGCACGGCTTTGCGCTGCGGAGAATCCTTGTAGAAATCCGTCGTGTCGGATGGTGCGAAGACTACCTGAATCCCCAGCTTCCTTGCCGCCACTAATGTGTGATTCATCCGTGGGACCAGGTTTCCGACTCGTTCGGTATAGGTCCTGCACCAATGGCGGTCCCACATGTCGATCACAACGACTGCCGACTTCGCCGGATCAAGCCTCACCGCCTTCTTGATCGATTCGTCCGCCCGGTCACGTTTCCGAACCGTCAATTCGATCAAGGCATCCGCCGAAGTTGTCGTCGGAAACAACACCGTCGTGCCGAGAACGAGAACAAAACTGAACGAGAGCGTCCGATGGGCTGAGGATATGCTGTGGCTCGTCATGCGGCATCACGCAAAGCTGAGATCAACGGAAAGTACAATCGTCACGGCTGTGCGTTCCTCAAAATAGCGTGGCCGTGGGACAGGCGTCAATCAAATTCTGCCTAATTCGGTCTGTAATGTCCGGCCCCGTTATTAGCTCTTGTTGGCCAGCGTCTCACGGACAAGCTTGACCACGTCCGCAGAAGCGTTAGGATCATCGGCATGTGGCAAAGTGAATAGACGTACCGAAGGAACACGCTGATGAACTCCAACGACGACTATTCCTCGTTGTCGATCCCCGAGATGCAGGCCGCACTCTCGCGGTTTGAAGAGCGCGTCAATGCGGAACTGCTGGCCGCGCCGCCCAGCAGAGATTGGGTGAAGGAGGCAGTTCGCCGTGAAGGCTCAGGGCGATGCCCAGTGTGGCTCAAGCGTTTGTCGCCAGACATCATCCTGCGTCATGGCGATCGATTGGCCGATCTCTTCTGTCGCTATCCGGACGATGCCATCCGCATTGTGCCTTACGACCTCTGGATCGGGTATCAAGCTACCGGCCAGGAGCCCAGAATCGATCCGATCGAGGTGGCGATGCGGGACGCCGAGTGGGTGGACGAGTGGGGAACGCGATGGGCGCATGCAGTCGGTGGCGTGGGGGCTACGCCTGTCGATTATCCGCTGAAAGACTGGTCGGAGTTGGATGAATACCTCGACCGTTGGCTACCCGATCCCCAGGCTCCGGGGCGGCTGGACGCTGGCGCAGCCGCGTTTGCACAACACAGTGCGACGCGGTACTGCATGGGTACGATTCACTTTGCGCTGTTCGAGCGACTGCATGCTGTGCGTGGCATGATGGACACGTTCAGCGGCTTCTACACACACGAGCATGAAATGAGACGGCTATTGGATGCGATTGCCGGGTACACATCGAAACTGATCCGCGCATGGGGCGAACTTGGTGCAGATGCCGTCTTCCTGACCGACGATTGGGGAAGCCAAACCGGGCTGATGATCTCACCCGAGATGTGGCGGAGTTTCTTCAAACCTTACTACACCGCGTTTTTTGAAGAAGCCCATCGTTACAGGATGGACGTGGTGTTCCACAGTTGCGGAAACGTGCTGGGTATCGTGGGAGATCTGATAGACATTGGCATGGACGTCCTTGACCCAATGCAACCCGGCGCGATGGACATGATGCAGCTTGCCCAGCAGTTCGGAGGTCGGGTTTCGTTTTGCGGTGCGATAGATCTACAGCAGTTGCTCTGCCGCGGGACGCCGCAACAGGTCGGAGACGAGGTCCGCCGTTTGATAGACTTATTCGGCAGCCCTCACGGAGGCGGCTACATCATTAGTCCTGCAAACGTTTTGACTCCAGAGATACCTTTTGAGAACCTTGAGGCTCTTTTTGAGGCAGCGTCACAATAACCACTTGCACAGCAAGGAGACAGTCGATGAACGGACAAACGAATCGGCGTGAATTCCTCAAGCGAACGACTTTGGCCGGGGCCGGTGCAATGGTGGTCGGCAGTCGGGTCTTGGCCAACGGCGAATCGCCTAACGAGAAGCTGAACATCGGCATCGTGGGCGTGGCCGGACGCGGGGGCGGCAACATGAATAGCGTCGCCAGCGAAAACATTGTCGCTTTGTGTGACGTGGACGACAACAAACTGGCCGGCGCAGCCAAGCGATTCCCCAACGCCAAAACGCACAACGACTGGCGTAAGATGCTCGACCAGAGGGACCTAGACGCGGTCGTGTGCAGCACAACCGAACACACGCACGCCTTGGTCAGTGTCGGGGCGTTGCGGCGCGAGTTGCACGTGTACTGCGAAAAGCCGATCGCGCACACGCCGGAAGAGGCCCAGGCCGTCCGCCAGGCGTACTTGCAAGTTAAGGACAGAGTGGCCACACAACAAGGCACTCAAATCCACGCGGGCGAGAACTTTCGTCGCGTTGTGGAACTGATTCGCGCCGGGGCAATTGGCACCATTCGCGAGGTCCATAACTGGTGCAACCGAGTGCCGCTAGGCCCGCGACACCGGCCCGAGGACAAACATCCCGTGCCGTCAAATCTGCATTGGGACTTGTGGCTGGGGCCAGCGCCCGAGCGTCCCTATCACCCCACGTACTTTAGTGGCGGTTGCCTGTGGTGGGACAAGTGGTGGGACTTCGGCAACGGCACCATCGGCGGAATGGGGCCACATATCATCGATCTGGCTTGCTGGGCGTTGGATCTGGGAATTGCCACCACGGTCGAGGCCGACTCGGATCCAAAGGGCGGCTATCCCGAGGTCTACCCAGAATGGCTTTCGATTCGGTGGGAGTACCCGGCGTGCGGGGACCGTCCGCCAGTGACTGTGCACTGGCACGACGGCGGCAAGAAGCCGGAGTCGCCTCCGGACGTGGATCTCGAAAAGTGGGGTGGCCTGGGAATGCTGTTCAACGGAGACAATGGCCAACTGCTTGCCAACTACAGCAGGCACGTGCTCTTGCCGAAGAAGCAGTTCGAGGATTTTGAACCGCCCGAACCGTCGATCCCCCGCTCCATCGGCCATCACAAAGAATGGATACACGGCGCCAAGACCGGTGCACCCACACTGTGCAACTTCGACTACGGGGGAAGAATGACGGAGAACATACTCGCAGGGATTGTCTCTTGCCGGGTCAAGCAGAAACTGGATTGGGATTCGGAAAACCTGAAAGCCACAAATTGCCCCGAGGCCGATCGGTTCATTCGGAAGAAGTACCGCGACGGCTGGAGCCTATAGCATCCTTGGAAGCCCTGTCTACGTTGGAGCAAGCACCATGCGATTCACATCTCTGTTGATCTCTACCCTTTTCTTGGCCGGAACCTCCGCGTCTGCCGAACCGCCGAACCTGGCGTTCACAGCGGCTGGCGAGGGGCTTTACGATTTCGACACGGGTGTGCTGGAAGGTCGTCTGAAGCTGGGCGGAAAGTACCAAGGGCTTTATCCGCTGATCGACGTCAAGACCGGGACCGAGTTGGTCCATCCGCCCGGAGTATTCAGCTTCTATCGCGTGCTTACCACCAACCGGCGATACGGCAAGTCGGCTCGTGATTGGCCAACTCAAACGAAACTGCTTTCAGACGGGGCCGTCGAAGTCTACTGGCCAGGCACAGACGAACACCCGCTGGAAATGACGGGGGTCTACCGCTGGACGGCGCCGGACACCCTAGACCTGCAAACAACCGTCAAACCACAGCACAACATGCCGGATTTCGAGTTGTTTATGTCTTCGTATTTCGGCAGAGGTTTCCTGGCCTCGGTCTACTTGCGAGCCGACGGCAAAGAGCAGAGTGAATTCGTTCCGATCGACAGAACGCCTGATTCTCGTGGCGGGTACGTGATGTTCCCGAAGAACCAGAAATCGCTCGACATGATTCGCGACGGCCGCTGGACGTTTCCGCCCAGTCCAGTCAAATGGGACGCGCGGCGATGGCTCGCCGCACCGCTGGTCATCAGGCGCGATGCGAAGCTGGGCCTGACAGCCGCGATGATGTGCCCCCCGGCTGACTGCTTTGCCGTGTCCAGCCCATGGAATCCACCCACGCCGGAAGCAGGCGGTTATCGCTCGTTGTACCTGTCGCTGTTCGGCCAGGATCTGGAGGCGAACCAGACGGCAGGAGTCCGCTGCCGGTTGATTGTCAGCCGGAATCTGTCGGACGACGACGCAATTCTCCGCTACCAACAGTACATTGCGAGTCCAGTGCGCTGACGCGTCAATCGACGTTCCGTCCGCCAGACGTGACCTACTACCCTCTTGACCCTGGATGCGGCACAGACCAGCCGGTATGTTGGTTGTCGGAGGTAATCCTGGACGAAGCCATCACCAAAGGTTCATCTACCATGAAACACACCGCAAATACTCGAATCGCCGTCGCTCTAGTCGCGACTCTCATTGTCTGCTGTCATGGCACGCGCCTGGTACACGGCGACTGGCCGACGTATCGAGGTGACAGTCGTCGCAGCGGAGTATCGTCGGAGAGTATTGACACCCCGCTTTCCGAGCGTTGGAGGCATAACGCGGCTCACGCTCCACAACCAGCATGGCCTGAGATGTCGGCCAGACAGGATGTCTTCCGCAAAGTCAAACTGGGGCCCACTGTCGTCTTCGATCGCGCTTTTCATGTAACGGCCTGCGGGCAGTCGGTCTATTTCGGCTCGTCGGCTGACGATCACGTGTATTGCCTCGACGCGTCTACCGGCGATGTTCGGTGGTCGTTCTGCACCGAAGGTCCTGTGCGACTGGCCCCCACAATTTCCGACGAGAGAGTTTATGTAGGCTCGGATGACGGATGCGTCTACTGCCTAGCCGCTGGCGACGGTCGTTTGCTTTGGAAGCATCGGATTGGTCCGGCCGACCGGCGTTTGCCAGGCAACGGCCGCATGATATCTCTGTGGCCGGTTCGCTGTGGTGTCGCTGTCGAGGACGGCACTGTCTACGTTTGTGCCGGCCTCTTCCCATCGCAGGGCACTTACTTATGCGCGATGCAGGCCCAAGACGGTAAAGAACTCTGGAAAAGGCAAGTCGATATTTCCGCGCAGGGCTATCTCGTTTCATCGTCGAAGCGTTTGTTTGTTCCGACGGGCCGCACCCCACCTCACATCTACGAGCGTCACGACGGATCGCAGGTGGCTGCATACCCAGGCGGCGGCCAACAGCGGACGGGGACGCCAGAAGGTGGCGGGAGTTTCGCAGTGCTGGTCGACGAACAGCTCTTCCACGGTGGCGGCGAGAAGGGCGGTATCCAAGTCACTGACGCGAATTCTCGAGAGAAGATCGTCTGGTCGGCGGGCCTTCGCGTGGTAGCAAGCGGACCGCTTGTGTACATCCTTGGCGAGGATCGCCTGACTGCGTTGGATCGAGATCCGTATTTCGAGCTATTGCGACTGCAACAGAAAAAAAAGAAGACCGCGGCCGACCAGCAGCGAATCGCCGAGGTGACAGCAGATAGGCGGAGTTGGTTGAAGTGGGAAGCGGCTTGCCATAATCCCCGAGAACTAGTTCTGGCTGGTAAGACAGTGTTTGTTGGTTCGGACAGCCAAGTCATCGCCTACGATTCCGCCGATGGCAAGCAGTTATGGACCGGCGATGTGGACGGAAAGGCGTATTCTCTAGCCGTCAGCGAGGGGCGGCTCTTCGTGGGCACCGACAAAGGCATGATTTACTGCTTCGAGAAAGGGAATTCCGGGCCACTGGATAGCCAACTCTACGTCTCGGGTAGGAACGACTATCAACGATCGCCCCGTCCGGACGCTTGGACCCCGCCACGGTATCGGTTGACCGCTGAGACGGCAGTAAGCGCTGCGGGTTCCGAGGAAGGCTACTGCCTTGTGTTGGGCGTCAATAAGGTCACGCTTGCCTATGAGATATCCAAACGGTCCGCGTTCCGCATCATTTGCATTGAGCCGGACCCAGATAAGGTGACTGCGGCGCGGGAGTTGCTCGTAAACGCCCGCGTCTACGGAAACCGGATCGTCGTACACCAAGGCAAACTTGACCAGCTTCCCTACCAAAAACGATTCGCAAACTTGGTCGTTTCAGATGAGACATTGACAAACGGCACGTTGCCGCCTTGCGCAGCCGAAGTGTATCGCGTACTTCGACCTTGCGGTGGCGCGGTAGTGCTTGCCTCGCCGTCTACTGGGACCAATGCGAGAGAGGCCACCGAGTGGGGCAAAGGCACCGTACCAGGATGGAAAGTTGTAGAGACTGAGGGCGGTGGCTGGACAGGCATGGCACGTCGCGGTCCACTTCCCGGGGCTGGCGAATGGACGCATTTCTACGCTGACATTGGAAACACGGCATGCAGCGACGACACCCTACGGCCAGGTCCTGTGGACATTCAGTGGTTTGGACGGCCCGGTCCGCGACGAATGGTAGATCGCCACGAGAAGAACGTCGGGCCCTTGTACAAGGACGGAAGAATCTTCATTTCCGGCGACAACTACGTAGCCGCAGTCGACGCGTACAACGGGACAGTGCTCTGGGAACAAGATCTGCCGAACTCGATCCGGCTGGGCGCGTTCAAAAACTCGGGCAGCATGGTGGTGACTGACGACTATCTCTACGTCGCATCGGCCGACGGCTGCATGACCTTCGATGTCAAGAGGGGCCGCAGGTCCGTTCTTCCGCTTCCGGAGGAAGCATTGGGCGAGCGAAGCGAATGGGGTTACCTGGCTGCCGTTGAGGATATCCTTCTGGGAAGCGTCACAAAGCCCGATGCTACATTTCGCATTCAAGACATCGACACGCAGGTGCTCATGTGGCGAGACAACAAGCCGGTTGTGTGCAGCGACGCCTTGTTTGCGTTGAACCGTCGCACCAGCGAGACGCTTTGGACGTACAAGTCGCCCGAGGGCGTCATCATCAATCCAACGATTGCTGTTGGTGGGGAACGGATCTATTTCGTCGAGAGTACGAATCCAGAGACTCAGAAGATCCCCAACGGTAGAATCACTCTCGAAATACTGCTCGGCAAGGGCTCAGCCATGGTGGCCTTGGACGTCTCGAGCGGCGAGATTCTGTGGAGAAAGCCCGTCGACTTCCGCGAGATCGAGCACATCCTCTTCCTGAGCTACGCGAAAGAAACGCTGGTCGCGACGGGTACGAAAAACGTGAGTGTGGAAGGCGAGGTGCGAGTTCGGTATGACCTGTCCGGATTCGATGCGGCAACTGGCGACATTCTTTGGAAGACGACTCAAAAGCCGATCCCCGATCATATTCTCGAAGGACCTCATGGCGAACAGGTACAGCATTCGGCCATCGTCGGTGAAACGATCTACAACACTGGCTTTGCCCTTCACTTGCGCACCGGCCAGCCAATCGACGGCTGGAAGTGGCAGAAAAGCGACAAATGCGGCGTGCTTTCCACATCCGCGTTCTGTGGATTCAGCCGGTTTTCAAATCCGCGCATGTTCGACTTGAAGACAGGTGACTATACGGCACTGACGAGCGTCACCAGACCGGGCTGTTGGATCAACATGATACCAGCCGGCGGCTTGGTGTTGATCCCGGAGGCAAGTTCCGGCTGCACGTGCTACTATTCCATCCAAACATCGCTGGCCTTGACGCCTCGCGACGATACCCCATAAGCCAACCGAATACCTGGTCTCAGAGCAAAATGAAACGGATTCAGATACCACAAAGTCGCTGTTTGGCCGGAGTGGCACGGGACGACATCACGCCACCGGTCGGGATCTACCATCGCATGTGGGGCGCGGCGATGCATGACCGGTCGACCGGCGTTCACCGGCCGTTGACCGCAACTGCTCTGTACCTGAATGGGCGTCACGCAAGAGGCTCGGGAAGAGATGCCAAGGTGATTGTGGCGTTGGACCACTGTCTCTTGCGGACCGAAGAGATGAACGGACTACTCGATCGCGTCAGTTCCGCGGCGGATATTCCGCGCGACGCGATGATAGTCTTTTTCTCGCACACACACGCCGCCGGTCTGATGGACCGCCGTCGCTCGGAGCTTCCAGGAGGCGACTTGATCGCGCCGTATCTGGAATCGCTGACTGCAAAACTCGCGGCCTTGGTCCGCAAAGCCCGAGATAGCCAGCAAACGGCGAGCATCGTCTATGGGGCCGGACGCTGTGGCTTGGCGAGGAATCGTGACTACTTTGACGCCGAACGCGGCGAATACGTCTGCGGCTTGAACCCCGAGGGCGAGGCCGACGACACCGTCCTGGTGGGCCGGATCACCGCTGCCGACGGCAAACCATTGGCAACAATTGTCAACTACGCCTGTCATCCGACGACGCTGGCATGGGAAAACACGTGGATCAGCCCGGACTACATTGGGGCAATGCGCGAGGTTGTGGAGCAGGCGACAGACGCGCCCTGCCTGTTTGTTCAAGGCGCTTCCGGAGACATCGGGCCTAGAGACGGATTTGTAGGCGATGTTGCCGTTGCCGACCGAAATGGCCGCCAGCTTGGCCACGCCGTAATGTCGGCAGTCGAGCCGCTTCCCGCGCCGGGAACGAGCTACGAGTACACCGGACCGGTGATCTCTGGGGCCACACTTGGAATTTGGGAGTATGTTCCCGTTTCAGCCGACCGTCGCAAGGAAATCGACATCTGGCAGGCCCGACGTGTGGTCGTTCCGTTGAAATACCGAGACGACTTGCCAAAGCGAGACGATTTGGAGCGAAAGCGAGAGCGATGGACGCAGCGAGAAGCAGACGCGAAAGCCGCCGGTGACGACATCCGGGTTCGCGACGCTCGAGCCATGGTGGAACGCATGACGCGAAGCCTGAGCCGAATTCAACATTTGCCGCCCGGTGACGAATATCCGTATGCTATCGACATCCTGCGAATTGGCGACGCGGTGTGGCTGAGCCTGAACGGCGAACACTACAATCGACTGCAGCGCGAGATCCGTCGTCGATTCGAGGGGACGCCGATCATCGTCGGTACGTTGGCCAATGGATCCGGCATATCGTACGTGCTGGATTCGGACTCGTATGGAAAAGGACTCTATCAGGAAAAGGTCTCCGTGCTGGCGAAGGGCTGTCTCGAGACGCTAGTCGACACCATTGCTAAGGAACTTCGAGGCATGAACGTCGCCGTGCAGGAATAGATACGAGAGAATGAAGATCACCAAAATCAAAACGCTGGTTTGCCACGCTCGCATGAGGAACTGGGTGTTCGTCAAGATCATGACCGACGAACCGGGGCTCTTCGGGTGGGGCGAGGCAACGTTGGAATGGCACACGCGGGCGGTGGTAGGTGCGGTCGAAGATCTGGCCGAATTGATCGTTGGCGAAGATCCGCGACGGATTGAACATCTGTGGCAGATGATGTACCGGCAGCATTTCTGGCACGGCCACGGCATCGTTCGCTCGACTGCGATTTCGGGCATTGATATCGCGCTGTGGGACATCGCGGGCAAGATCGCGGACATGCCATGTTCGCAACTGTGGGGCGGTCCGGTGAGAGACTGGATACGCACCTATTGCCACCTGGGCGGCGGACGCATGGAGGACATGTACGAAACCAACGTCGAGGACGCCAAGCAGTTCGGGGAACTTGCGAAGCGAGCGGTCGAAGAAGGCTATACCGCGATGAAAAGCATGGCTGTCCCGCCGACCATGCCGATCGAAGGACTTCGCCCAATCCGTCTGGCCGAGGCGGCCGTGGCGGCCATGCGCGATGCGGTGGGCGACGACATAGACCTGATGGTCGACTGTCACGCGCGCCCGTCGCCTGCCATGGGGCTGAAGTTTGGTAAGGCGCTCGACCCGTATGGATTGTATTTCTTCGAGGAACCTTGTTGGCCGGAGAGCATCGAGGGGTTGGCGACGATCAATCAAGCCATCGCTACGCCCGTGGCAACCGGCGAACGCGTAACCGACTTGTCCTACTTCCAGCGACTGTTCGCGGACCGCGGCTGCGAGATTTGCCAGTTCGATATCACACATTGCGGCGGTCTGACTGCGTCGCGTCGGATCGCGGCCATGGCAGACGCGCATCGCATATCGCTTGCCCCGCACAATCCCCAAGGCCCCGTCAGCACAGCAGCGTCGCTGGAATTCGGATTCTCGCAACCCGGATACATAATTTGCGAAACCGTTCATGGCGACGTGCCGTGGCGGGCTGATGTGGTCGACGAGGGGTTTGTCATCGAGCCAGAAGGACGCATCGTGCGTCCGAACACTCGTCCCGGCTTGGGAATTTCGATCAACGAGGACGAGGTCCGAAAACACCCATTCGAACAAGAACTGCCTCAGCGAGTCTTCTATCCCGATGGTAGCGTCGGAGACTGGTAAGATGCCGAAACAGATTTCCGGCGTTTTGCCGGTGGTCCATACTCCGTTTCTCGAAGACGAGTCGATCGACTACGAAAGTCTCCCGCGGCAAATCGAGTGGGCTTTTGCGCGAGGCGCACACGGCTACTGCACGGGCATGGTATCCGAACTATTGCGATTGACCACCGACGAACGCATCGAGTTGAACGGGGCATTGGCGGAAGTGAACGTCGGACGCGGAGTCTTTATCGCGGGGGTGGGAGCCGAGAGTACTCGGCAAGCTCTTGAGTATGCCCAAGCCGCCGAAGACTCTGGCTGCGATGCGATTATGGCCATTCCGCCGATTTCCACGGCGTTGCCGCCCAGCGAACTACTGCGTTACTTCAGCACACTGGCCGAACAAGTCGATTTGCCGTTTGTGGTCCAGGATGCCTCGTCTTACGTCGGTCAGCCGATTCCGTTGGTCGTTTGTATCGAACTGCTTGATGAGTTCGGGCCGGACAAGATCCTGTTCAAACCCGAGGCCAATCCAGTTGGTCCAAATGTCTCGACTCTACGCGATTCGACCAGCGGACGTGCTCGTATCTTCGACGGTTCCGGTGGGATTTCGCTAGTAGATTGCTACCGGCGCGGGATAGCGGGCACGATGCCGGGAATGGAATTCCTGCCAGGCATCATCGCGTTGTGGAGAGCGTTGGAGCGTGACGACGAACGAGCCACTTACGAATTGTACTTGCCAATATGCGCGCTGGTCAGCCTGCAACTTCAGGCCGGGCTAGACGGTTTCCTTGCCATCGAGAAGTACATTCTGGCCAAGCGAGGCTTATTGGCCACTGACGTACGTCGGAAACCGCACGCGTGGGAAATGGACGAAGAGACACGATTGGAACTGGAACGTCTGCTTGGACAACTTGACGAAGCGATCCAGCGAGTACCGGGATAGGCATCCAAGAGGGAGTGGGAATCTGTGACTCACCCGCCGAATCGTGGCCCACTTTGGCTGTCTAACGCTTCTTGGCCTTCCAGCGAATGGATTTCTTCGTCACTGATCACCGAGGCGTCGGTCGCCTGTGCGATCTGGATGGCCTCGCGGATGGAACGTTTCATCCACTGTGCCTCTTCTCCTTCGGGCACGCGTCCGGCGGCAATGTACGCCGCATAGATTTGGGCTGCCGCCTGGACAACGATGCTCTCGCTGTGTTGCAGCTTCAAGTGAGCGATCTTTCCTTTTGCCATCGTGGCCCTCCTGCTGTGCTGATATTCGCGTCAGCGGTTGCCTGAATTGCCGCGTCGGAGAGAGCAGTTTAGCAGCTACTGTGAATTGAGGCTACTGGAACATGAGGTGGAGCCACAGTGGATTCCCGTGGCCCGGCGAGTCGCTCAGGGCCGAATCATAAGTTCGCTAGAAGAAACCACCGCCCATACGCATTGGTTTGGGCATGGCCTCCTTGGCCCGGTCGCGAATCTTGGGGTCGAAGTCCTTGGTGGCCCTCTCAAGCAAAGCGACGGTGTAGCCTTTCGATGGAACATACGTATACGGGAGGCCGTGGCGCTGTCGAATCACCACATCTAACGCGGCGGACCGAATGGCGGCGTTTCGATGATCCAGGGATTCTTCAAGCAGCGGCAGACCATCAAGATCAAGCTGTGCCAGGCGCTCCAGCGCTTCGTCGCGCAAGTTCGCGTCAGTATTGGCAGCCACCTCGATCAGTCGGTCATAGGCAGCCTGACGGCACGGGTGTGCCAACGGAATGAGCCGCCCCAGCGCGTCTATGATGGTCCGGACATCGCACTGGTCCAGCATTTGCGACAATGAAGCATAACGATTGCGACTGCCCTGACGGTCAATGAGGAGCACCGCCAGGTGGGCGTGCAGCCGGACGCGGGTATCTGGGTCGGTCAGTAGCCGTTCGACTCTTGGCAATTCTGCCATCGCGTCTTCACCGATTCGTCCCAGCGCCCGCACCGCCAACAAACGAGTCGACGTATCTGATGACTCCAGAACTTCAACGAGCCGCGTCACGCTGAACGGAGCCAGTCGTTCAAGCGCCTGCGCAGCCGCCAGTTTTGCGACGAGGTCTCCGCTCGATAGATTCTCAATCGCTTTTTCCAACACCCCATCCAAATCCCTTACGGGGCGGCCAAACGAATAGGCCTCGGCCCGCTGCCTTCCTTCCGGACCATCCCACAAGGTCCACATCCCGTGACGAAGTCCACCGCAGTACGGTCCCTTGGCCGTCTTGCGTCCGGCGCGATCGTAGTAGGTCCAGACGCCGTCTTCTTTGTCATCGGCATACTGCCCTTCGAACCGCACTTGCCCGTTCGGCCACCACGCGCGGACAGCCCCAGCCCGACTCGAGAGCCCAACTTCGATCGTACGTTCATACCATCTGGGAAGCGGGCCGCGTTCGCACTCCCACTGCGTCTGAATCTGGCCCGTCGAGTACCAAGACTGCCACTGGCCGATCCTTGCCCCGCGCGAACAACGTCCCTGGATTGCCTTGTTGCCGTCTTCGTGGTAAGCCGTCCACCAGGCGTGTGGACGGTCGGCAGAATAGCGCCCTTTCGCCCGAACGCGACCATCTCGGCCCAACAACAACCACCGCCCGCTCCGGATGTGCTCATCGTCCTTGCCCATCCGATACTGCTGACGCACCTTTAGCGCACCCTCGACCAGGACCAGGTCTTCGCTCTCTGGCCGCAGGAACCACCAACACCCAACGGCGGCTAACGCCATGAGCAGTAAGAGAAAACGAAGGCTGAACTGCAGCCAGCGTTGTTTTTGCCGTTTTAGAACATGACGAAGAATCATTGAGGTCCCCCCGAGCCCATCACCCCAGGACCTGGTGCAAGACCATTGGGTTTCACGACGTCGGGAGTCGCTGGGAGCGTTATGTTCGCTCGGACTTCCTGCAGGAGTATCTTCCGCGTATCCTCACGCGAAAGGTCCGACGCGCCGATCTCTCGCTTCAACCTGTGGGCGTTGTCATTCAGGTAGTCCACCACTCCACTGATCACTATCTGCATGTCGCGAGTTCCGGATGCGATCAGGATTCCTTCGTAGGTTGCCACGTCGCTGGATCTCCAAACGGCGTGGATCAACTCTGTCAGCGCACGTTCATCGAGAAACCCAAAATCAAGATCAACGAGTGGGCGAACGTCATACAGGCTACGCATCGGTTCACTGTTGCGTTCCCATGCACTGGCAAACCAAAGCGTTCCATCGCGCACGGCCACGTCTCGCGACAACGGAAGGAGAATCTCTCGCAGTGCCTCTTCCAACGATCGTCCCACTATCTTGCACGAGACCGGCGTGGCGGCGCCGTCCAGCCACACGGACGAGTCGACTCTTGCAGTGATGCCGTAAGTCTCGCTGACCCACTTGGCCACATCTTCTAACTTCGCCTCATGGAACTGCAGATTTACTGGCTGTCGAAGCGCGTGTTCGATACTCCGAGTAGCCTGCACATGGCGCAGATCGTCCTTGTCTCGTGATGCTGGGACGAGAATACCGCGTAGCTCACGAATGAACACCTCGACGCCTTCGTGACAGTCACGTTCCCCGGAGACCAATAGCATTTGGCCGTTCAGTAGTTCAATCGACGATGGACCACCAACGTAATCCCAACTCATAGGGTGGACAACCTCAGTCAGAGTCGCAATCAGACTGTGCCCGGCGCTGCCGCGGGTAAGAATCAGATCACCTACAGGATATGCGCGAGTAAACAACTCGTGACTATGCGTATGCGCGCCCCCGCCAACCATTTCGATGACGCCGCCTGTTAAGAGCCAATAGTCTAGATCTAGCGATCTGAGGATCTGTCGCAATGCAACGTCGAGCGGGACGTTGTGCAATTCGATTGTTATTGGACTGTCCAGCACGTAACCGAAATCAGTCAGCTCCCTCCGGTTGATAACAATCGAAACGTCGTGCTCGCGACTCAACTGGCGGCAAATATCCTCCAATGGTGTTTCGTGAAACTCGACATCAACGATCTTTTTCAGTCTCTCGATCACCGCACTCTGTTTGCGGTCGTGAGACGAGAAATAGATGGTAGCGGTTGAATCTGGTGACTCGTGCCAGTACCCAAGATGCGACATGAGGGAGGCAATCTCTCCGTGAATGTCCGGTGTCTGGATAACGATCAGGGCACCAGGAATTACTCGCAATTCGCCCGGACCGCCAATCTCCGCCCAGCAGTGAGGCGCGATCGTGCACCTGATTAAGTCGGCCAACGCATCCTCGCTCACGGGTCGCGAACTCAGAGATGGCTGCAACGGATAAAGCCGACCTACGAGTCTCGGTTCCTCTTCCTCCGCAGCCAGAATCGTCGTGATAACGATGGCATCGTCACGTACCGCGTACGAAAGACCAACCTGTCGCAGTATCAGACGTAACAATTCACGTAGAGATACATCCGACACTTCTAGATTGACAGGTTCATTGCCCGTGAAACGCTCGCCCCGCAGAGCTTCGTAGTCCAGCGCAATTGGGATTTGGTGGCGATTGGAGAGGGCCGCCACAACGTCACGTAGCGGAAGGTCCGTAGCGGTCAGAGCAGAAGGTTCGGCAAGCGCCCGTTGGATGGGATCAATGGCAGGCGTTGAAGGAGTTCGGACAGGCCGAGGCGATTCGGGCAGCATATAGCCGATCACTACCGTCAGGAATGCAGTTGTGATCGCTGAAAGCGTGAATGTGCCGAATCTCATGGCCATGCCGTTTGGACTGCACCCCTTCCATATACAGCCTAGTCGATGGGCAGGAATCGTGCAAAAGAGCACAGAAGCAGAGAAGTTGCGTTGATCGAGTACGTCAACTGTCAGACGGCCAGCCGTAGATAGATCGCATGGCTCGGCTTACCACGCTGGTGACGTCGGAGAATCGGACGGGTTTCGAGAGAACCGAGAAGGCTTTCGCCTTTCTGGCCTCTTCGGCCAAACGATCGTCCATGTCGGCGGACAACAGAATGCACGGCAACATCTCGTGCAGCGTCTTGACGCGCCGGATCGCCTCCAGGCCGGTCAGTTTGGGCATGTACATGTCCAACAGCAGCAGGTGTACCCGTTGGGTCTGCACGATTTCTACTGCTTGCTCGCCATCGCTGGCGAGTAACGTACGGAACCCGCGCGGCTCAAAGACATCTCGCAACGTGTTGCGAAAATCGCAATCGTCATCTGTTATCAGGAGGGACGGCGTATCAACCAGTACGCCCCCGCGCTCAGTTTGCGGCACCATGATCGCTCAAGCCGAAGCTGGCCTCCAAAATCATGTATCCGTACGGTTCACAATCGTACCGTTTTTCCAGTCGCATGCCAAAGGTATTTGCCAAAATGCAGTGTCGCGGGGTATCCGCGTGCTCCACTATTACCGCATTGGGCCCCCGGTTGTCACAAGGATGTCTGGATCTATACTATCCACACTCGTTTATTATTAGATGCACAGCCTGGGAAGATGAGTTAGTTTGCAGCGTCGCGATGATCGCAGTACGGTCTTGCACTGGCCCCGTAATCCAGTGAGTCCGGGGCGGTAAACTGTTTCCAGGCAAGATGTTGCAGCCCGGACCGTCGGATCGACTGACAAATCGAGTACCGGCGTTTCTCTGAGGAAAGTCTCCGATGAACGCTTCACCATCGTCCCCTTTCCTGGCACGCCACGAGTTTCTGATTCGTCGACTTCATTCGCTGACCGGCTTGATACCTGTCGGCGCGTATATGATCGTCCACTTGTTGGTGAACGCCAGTCTGCTGAGCGGGGCGACGTCGTTTCAGAAAAACGTCTACCAGATTCACGGTTTGGAAGACGCGCTGCTGCTGGTGGAGTGGGCATTCATATTCGGCCCGATTCTGTTCCACGGACTTATTGGTGTGCTGATCATCTGGGGCGGCCTGCCTAACAACAGCGTCTATCAGTACGGGGCCAACTATCGCTATACGCTGCAGCGTGCAACCGGGATCATCGCGTTGGCGTTCATTGTCTGGCACGTATTTCATTTGCACGGCTGGTTTCACTGCGACTGGTGGCTGGCAAACGTTGCTGAGCCGCTGAACGGCGCCAACTTCAAACCATTCAACGCTTCATCCACTTTGGGCGCAGCAATGTCCGGCACGGTTGTTCAGGTCTTGTACGCAATCGGGATGCTCGCCTGCGTCTTCCATCTGGCCAATGGAATCTGGGCGATGGGCATCACCTGGGGCGTGTGGATTTCACCAACGGCACAGGGCCGTGCACTGCGGATCTGCGCAGCGTTCGGAGTCTTGTTGGCAGTAGCTGGCGTCGGTGCGTTGGTAGGTGCCGCAGCCGTGGATATCGAAAAAGCGAAAGCAGCGGAAGCTCGTATGTATGACGCCAGGGTCGATTCCGGTGACATCAAGCCAAACGAGCACAAGCTGGCGGACCCCAAACACCCCTAAGAAGAATATCTTCGGGACGACAGACGATGGCAAAGCAACGAGTAATGGTGGTTGGCGGCGGCTTGGCTGGTTTGGCGGCCACGATGAAGATGGCCGAATTGGGCATCGACGTTGACTTAATGAGTCTCACGCCGGTCAAGCGATCTCACAGCGTTTGCGCTCAGGGCGGTATCAACTCGTGCAACGACCAAACGCGCCAACTGGGCGACAGCGAATGGCAGCACGTGGACGACACGGTCTACGGCGGCGACTTCCTGCAGCATCAGCCGCCTGTGAAGGAGATGTGCTACTGGGGGCCCAAGGTCATCGACTTGATGGACCGGTTGGGTGTCACCTTCAACCGCACGCCTGAGGGCTTCCTGGATCGACGTCGTTTTGGCGGGACGTTGTACGCGCGAACCGCCTTCGCCGGCGCCACCACAGGCCAGCAGTTGCTGTACGCGTTGGATGAACAGGTACGGCGCTGGGAAACCGAAGGGCGCGTCAGGAAGTACGAATTCTGGGATTTCCTTGCACCGATCCTGGACGACAATGGCGTGTGCCGAGGCTGCGTCGCGCAAGATCTGGTAACGATGGAGATTCGCTCGTTTCCTGCAGATGCCCTTGTCCTGGCGACTGGCGGTTGCGGTTTGGTTTACGGCCGATCGACCATGTCCATGGCCTCGACCGGCGCCGCAGCATGTCGAGCGTTCCGGGCGGGCGCTAAGTACGGCAATGGTGAGTTCATCCAAGTTCATCCAACCGCCGTCCCCGGAGCGGATAAGCTTCGCTTGATGAGCGAATCGGCACGCGGCGAAGGCGGTCGCGTCTGGGTGCCGCGCACTCCGCAAGACACACGAGACCCGAAACAGATTCCCGATGCGGAACGCTTCTACTTCCTAGAAGAACGCTACCCGAAATACGGCAACCTAGTGCCACGCGATATTGCAACGCGGGAGATCTTCGACATCTGTGTGAACGAAGGCCTGAGCGTGGATGCGGACCGTAACAGCGTCTACCTGGATCTGACACACATCGATTCGAATGAATTGACGCGCAAACTGGGTGGCATCCTGGAGATCTACGAGAAGTTCCAGGGCGTTGACCCGCGTTACACGCCGATGAAGATTTTCCCGGCCGTTCACTACTCGATGGGCGGCTTGTGGGCGGACTACGAACGCACTGCCGACGGCGGCCTGCAGCCGGGATCGCCAGTGAATCAACTGACCAGTATTCCCAACATGTATGCCATTGGCGAGGTGGATTACCACTATCACGGTGGCAATCGGCTGGGCGCCAACTCGTTGCTCAGCTGCATCTTCACTGGACTGTTTGTTGCTCCGGGAATACAGACTCTGCTCAGTTCTGCATCCGGCGGGACGGCCGCCGAACAACCGTCGTCGGTGTACGAGGCCGCCCAGAAGGAACACCAGGACCGACACGAGAATCTACTGCAGGAACAGAAAGGCGGCGAGAACCCCTATTTGATACACCAGGAACTGGGCGATGTGATGACCAAGGCCGCCACCGTGGTGCGTCGCAATGACCAGCTACAGGAAGCCGTCGACAAAGTCAACGAATTGCACGAGCGATCGAAACAATGTTCGCTGTCGGATACTGGTAACTGGACGAACCAGAATGTCGTCTTCGCGAAATCTTTGTTCGACATGTTTCCTTTGGCGAAGACGATCCTCAAAGGGGCTTTGCAGCGTGACGAATGCCGAGGGGCTCACTACAAGCCGGAATTTGAAATGGCGAGCCTGACGGCCGAGGATCCGACCGAACGTCGAAAACAGGCGGAGCAGTGGTGCGACCGGTTCCAAGCCAACATCGACAAGTGGCTGAAGTCTACGATCGCCGTCTGGAACGACTCAAACGAACAACCCGAACTTAGCTACGAAGACATTGACACGTCACTCATTCCACCACGACCTCGATTGTACGGCCTGGTGGGTGCGGAATTGATCGAGGAAGTCTGGAACGAGCGACTCGCCGCGAGGCAACAAGCGTGAATCAGGGGTCACCCTGACTGTAGAACGATCAGAACGAACGTCATTGAGCTTTGACCGCCATGACTACAGCCAGCAATACAAGCAGCAAACCGGAATCATTCAGCGTTCGCATACTTCGCCAGGACGGACCGGGGCAGCCCAACTACTGGGAGATACACCGAGTAGACCGGGAACCGGACATGAACGTCATCAGCGTTTTGCAGAAAATCGCAATCAAATGCGAAACGGCTGACGGCAAGAAAGTCACGCCGGTCGCGTGGGAGTGTAACTGCTTGGAAGAGGTCTGCGGGGCATGCACCATGCTGGTCAACGGGTGCGTGCGCCAATCCTGTTCGGCCATGATCGACCGTTTGCTGGAAGAACGCCCCGGAATGATCGAATTGCGGCCCATGAGCAAGTTCCCGGTGATCCGCGATCTGGCTGTTGACCGATCTCGATTGTTCCGTGCTCTTCAGAAAGTCGAGGCTTGGTTGCCGGTCGACGGCTACTACGACAAGGGCCCTGGCCCGCAGCAGACGCGCCAGACCCAGGAGCGAAGTTACCCGCTCAGCCAATGTATGAGTTGCGGTTGTTGCCTGGACGCGTGCCCACAGTACACCAAGGTGGAGATTTCGCGTCGCGAGGGCGAGAGTGAGGACGAATTTCTTGCACGGCGCGACGCAGCTTATGATCGCAAGTTCGTCGGGGCCCACGCCATCAGCCAGGCCGTGTTGTTCAATTCGCATCCGACCGGTCAAGGCAACGCCAGCGAGCGTCTGGATGCTCTAACGGCCGAAGGTGGAATTCAAGTCTGCGGCAACGCCCAGAACTGCGTGGCCGTCTGCCCCAAGGAGATCCCACTGACCACCTCCATTGGTCGCGTTGGACGCGCCGTGTCTATTCATGGCCTCAAAAAGTGGTTTGAGGGATAATTGGGCGGATGGAGAATGACCAAGTCCCAATGACGAATCAAAGATGATGCGGGGTCATCGGGGTGGTACTACGGTCACGTGCAGATGGGCGGTCGCCTTTGCGCCGCTGGCTCCGGTGTGTTCGACGCGGACGATGTAGGTGCCGGCTTTCTTGAAGATGTGCGTGGTGGCGGCGTAGCCATCTGGTGCGTGCACTTGTGCATTTCCGTCAGACTTGACTTTTGCGGACGGCGAGCCGTCGCCGAAGTCCCAGGTTTCACCACCGTCGGTGCGGAACGTGCGCGTTTTGAAGGTAACAGGGTTGCCCGGGCGGATGCCAAACGTGGGCGAGTACACCGCATGGATCGAGGGCGGCAACGGTTCGGGCTCGTCGCGGTCGATTACTTGGACGACTTGGAAGTCGTAGTCAATTCTCCCGGCTGCGTCAGTCACCCTCAGAATTTCGCTGTATTTGCCTGCTTTGTCGTAATGCCTCTTGACCGTGGCGCCGGTAGCTTTGGTTCCGTCGCTGAATGTCCACTCGAAGTTCAGATCCTCGCCTGCGGAACTCCATGATTTTGTAGCGTCCAGCGTTGCCTTCTCGCCGGTCCACAGCAGATGGTGCGGACGAGCCACGGCGATGATGGCCGGCTTGTACTCGCGTTGATAAGCCTCCCAAGCGAATCCATACGCCGCCTGAGTTCCCCACTCGCCAGAGGGCTGACGCGATTTGATATCGAAGTGCAAGTGAGACCAGCCGCCGCTGCCGCCTTCCTTGCCCAGCACGCCGATCTTCTGCCCGCGGCGAACTTTCTGACCAGAAACGATCGCTTTGTCGATACTCTGCATGTGACTGTAGCGATAGTACCAACCGCGGTCGTCCACCACGTACACGACGTCGTAGCGCGAAGCCACGGGTGTTTCCTCATAGCCGGGCAACGTCTTGTCTGCGGCGGACACGACCAATCCGTCGGTGGCGGCCAACACGTCTATCATTCCTTCGGCGCCGCCAAAATCCAAACCGTAGTGATAATACGTCTGCCGCCGATGCGGCACTTCGCCGCCGTCGACGAACACCGGCACATTGGCCATCTGCGTATCGCTGGCAAACCACTTCATCTTGACGGGATATGAGAAGGTCGCGGGATCCACCAGTGGCGAGCCGGCAGGCCAAAGTCGAATTCTCGCGTCCTTGGTCAAGCCCCAGACATTCTTCTTGGTGCTGCCGTCGGTATAGCCCCTGGTTACAGCACAGTCGATTCGTACACCAGCGATCGTGGTTGGCAGATTGTATGCTGCCGCCACCAATTGTACTCGCTGACCATTCGCCTCCACGGTCGCGACTGCTCGTCGGACGGCCGCGCGAACCGTATCGCGAGTCTCCTGCAATTCGATCAGCTTCACCGCAGCCTTCGAACCATCGCACAACTCCACTTCAGCAGATTGGCCGACGTTCAAGTCGACGGTACGAACTAACGGCGCGCGCGTCGGCTCAGGCGGCCCTGCCTGCAGTGGTGATGTGAATAGACCGATTACCGCAAGAACTACCGCCGAAAGACATCTCATTGCCACGTTTGTCGTTCCCCTTGCTGCGAGTACACGCGATGAAGATCAACCGCGCGTACCCTAACCGATCGTCACTGCCAACACAACAAGGGGAATCAAGCAGAAGTGTCCGTACAGGGGCGACTACTGGCGGTCTATCGGCGGGAGTCGCCTTGTTACCAGATGTATTCGACGCCCAATAAGCCGCCATCCAGGAGCAGGCTGTTGTAGTGGACAGCCGCTCGGCCGGTGCTGAGATCGGTTGCCACGATTTGATCCGGTGCCAAAGCAACGCCTCCCAGGCCGACCAGTTTGTAGCTCCCACGGACTTTCCATCGCTCGCTGAGTCGATATGCCAGCAGAAATTCTATTTCTCCGACCAACAGCGGCTTCTTGCCACTTGCAGCGACTGCTGGCACGGGCAGTGAAGATCGCGTGCGCTGCTGCACGTCGTTGCCGTAGACGCCTACTTTCAGTTCGATCGAAGCGCTCAACGGTCCGCCGCGGTCGTAACACACCACGTCGCCGCCGAATTGCAGACCGTATAGGTTATTCTCCGTATTGATTTCCAGCGCGGCCGGAACTGGCGCGTTCAACTCGGAGATGAGCAGATCGTCGGTAAATCGTATGTAGCGAAAACCGGCGAAACATGCCCAACGATATCCAACGCTTTGCCTGGCGTTAACTTCGACGCTATACAAGCTAGAGCTGTAGTCCACCGCGAACCTAGCGGGATTGAGAGCCACGCTGAAACCGGGACCATGCAATGCCAGGTCGCCCGTGACGGTGCGACTTCCTTCCCACGTGGGGATGCCCATGCATTCGATCTCCCAGCCCCAGCCATGGCACGATTGGTGAATCAGATCGACGTGAAAACCTAGTTTGTAATTGAAGTCGAGGTCCATTGTGCTCAGCACCACCGCGCCGCTGCCCTGATCGGTGATGAGACAAGAGCCGTTGGGCTCTCTACGACGCAGACCTACAAGATCCGCGTGTACCTCCCAATATGGCTGACCACAAGAACCATAGTTCGCAACTGAAGGGTCGAGTGCCTTGGGATCTGTGGAACTAGCAGTTGGTTTTGCATCCGAGTCGGGACGTGCCTGTTGCTGTGGGCTACTGCGATCCGTCGACGTGGATCGTGTTTCGGCTGACGTACGGACAGGAAACATCGATGCGCCGAATGCCCCACTCCGACTGGGACGTTGGCCGCCACCGTCACTCGGCGGATCCAGCCGCGGTTGCTGTCTGCCCGCTGGTGGCATCGGCGGAGGCCCGGCAGGCTGTGAGTAGGTTGGCAGCCCCGTTTGTGGATATCGCGCGAATTCGTGTCTCGGAGGGCCGGACAAGGTCGGCCGAGATGCCTGTGGAAAGCTTGAATGATAGTAGGACGGTATTTGATACTGCCGGCCCCAGGCCCCTTGCGGCGGAACAGCGTCGTTCGCGGGGTAGATCTCTGGGCCAATCCAATCTGTTTTGGCCGGCAATCGCGGTGCATTGGTTGTAGGGTAGACGGGCGAGTATTGGTCCGCCGGAGTATAAGCGGGCGATCTCGACATCTGCCCGGATACCTCGGCTGCGCACAGCAATCCCAGCAGCATTGTGATTGTCACGGCTGGGCAAGCCATTTGAATGCCGGTTCTCATCCGCCCTGCTCCCCTAACATCGGACTGCGAAATACGCGGAAGTCCGTCCCACAACAATGCAAGTTTTCAGGTTTGGAGTATTATGAACGAGCGTACTGACAGCGCAGCGGTGCTCACACAATTGATCGGCTAGTCAGATCCAGAAGAACCACGACGTTTGTTGTGGTTCGCATATTCTTCCTAGACTTCCAAGAGTCCGGTCGACATCTAGTTTGTCACAGTGGGGGAAATAGGAAAAAATGTCGCGTGAAGCTGTCCTTGAGATGGATTCGGATCGTCATTCATTTGCGAGAAGTAGTAACCCGATGACTTATGGTGGCTGAGCCGAATGGACGGGAATGCGCCGTCAAGACTGACTTCTGAGTTTGGTGCGCCGAGGACGCGGCGGACTAGGGGAAGTGTGCAGGCATTCACAGAACGCCAGCACGCTGGAGAACGAAAGCCCATGAGATCGACGGGCATTACCAGCGACCGCCTTTTCTGCTGGGTGTTTCCGTGGTTGTGTTGCGTTGGGCCAACTGCGGTGGGGACGGAATTGCACGATTCCGGACGCCGCTTAGTCCGCTTTCCAGTGGTTGCTACTCGGGATGACCAGCCTGACCCCGAGGCTGAAGCTCAGCCATCCACCGACGACCAAGTTGACGCTGACGTCCCGAGAAATCGAAAAGAAGCCGTGCGGCTTCCAAGCCCGACGCCTGGAGCTCGGCGATTCCCGCCATCGCCGGACACGGAGGGCACGCGTGGACTCACCTACCCGTTCGTCGACCATTCCTCGGTCTTCGCCCCTCCACCGTCGGTGCGGCCCAGTCCGCTGGTGATTCCGCCTCAACCACGCTTCGTAGCCGAGCGGCGTGTCCCGCCGCCTGATCCTCGTCCGACCGAATCACCAACGGAGCCCTCGAACGATTCCGAGCCAGCCAACGAACGTGAGCCCATCGGGCCAAAACCCCCGGAGAATACGAACGAGTGGCTTGCGCGGGACAACAGCCTGTTGCTGAAACCTGGCGAAGTGCAGACAGAGATTGGCGCACTGTACACTCGGCAAGAAGCGGCCACGATTGTCGTGTTGCCGTCGGGCGCGCCAGTGCTGGAGAGAATACGCAGTCGAACGTTTATTGCGCCATTCAGCATACGGTATGGCTGGTCGGAGAATCTGGAGCTTTTCAGCGTCGTCCCGTTTGGCTTCTCGCATTTCGAACGCGATAACGTCCTAGCCGAATCGACCGAGGAGGCCGGTACGCTCGGTGACATCACCGCCGGCCTCGTCTACCAGCTACCTGAGAGTCGATTGAAGCTGCCGGATTCCACCGCCAGCTTCTCCGTGACTGCACCGACCAGTTCCAGTTCGGTCACCACGATCAGCGGTGATCAGGCAACGTTGGGCAATGGTGTGTGGAAGGTGGGCGTCGGGTTGAATTTCGTCGAGTCCTACGATCCAGTCGTGTTCTATGGCGGCCTGGGCTACCAGTACCAGTTTGCGGACGAACAACAGGGAATTCGTATCCATCGCGGCGACTTGTTCAATTTCTATTGCGGAATGGGCCTTGCGGTCAGTGACGATATCTCGCTTAGCACTCAGGTTTCCGGTTTCTGGCAGGACAAGACGTCGGTGAACAGTTTCGTGATCCCCAACTCGGACATTGAGCCACTGTCGGTTCGCCTGGGGCTGGTACGTCGACTGACAAAGAAGTCACGTATACAACCATATGTCGAATTCGGCCTGACACGTGACGCCGCCGATGGTCTGCTTGGCCTCCGATACATTCACGACGAATAGACCATGGCCGGACATCCAAACCACGATAGACTGCGACCGTTGATAGCGGCGATTGTGATTGCGGCCGCTGCTGCGGGCGGCTGTCAGGCCATCTCAGAGTCGATTGTCTCGGGCAACGCCGCTCCCTCTTCAGGAGCCGCGCCGCAGAGCGAGGTATTCCAGACCGTAGGCAATGGGTTCCAGGTACGTCAGTCGGCAAAGTCGTTGCGTGATTTCCAACGGGATAACGTGGTCATTCAGCGTATGGACTACTCCTGTGGATCTGCTGCGCTCGCGACTCTGCTGCGTTTCTACTTCCAGGACGACGTAGGCGAAAAGGAGATTCTCGACACGATATTCGCGCGTCTGCGGCGATCGGAGAACCCGCAAGCGGAACTGAAGGATCGCATAGAAAACGGGTTTTCGATGTTGGATCTGCTGAACGCGTCGAAGGACCTGGGGTATCTGGGAGCCGTGGTTCGCATCCCTATCGCCAAACTTGCGGACTCTCAGGCGCCGGTTATCGTACGGATCGAGAAGTACGACTACAAGCATTTCGTTGTCTTCCGTGGTATCCACGACGATACGGTCTATTTGGCCGATCCCATCCGCGGAAACGTTCGTGTTTCGATCCAGGAATTTCTGGAACAGTGGAGCGGGGAATCGTTGTTCCTGGGAAAGACGGGTTTTGGGCTGCCCAAAGACTACCCCATGGCACTGCGCACTCACGGACCTGCACGTCCGGAATTGGACGTCGCGCGCCAGGCACTCTTTCCTCTCAGATGAGCTCGACCTTGGGCTCGTTGACATCTTCCGTGCCGCGCCGATACAATCCACGGCGTCTTACATGCGCGAACCACGAGGAGACAAGCGAATGAGCGAAAACGTTTGTGAATTCACCGACGCTAACTTCGATAGCGACGTTGTACAGTCCGACGGCCCCGTCTTGGTGGACTTCTGGGCACCTTGGTGCGGTCCTTGCCGCATGATCACGCCCGTAATCGAAGAACTGGCCACTGAGTTTGCAGGGACGGTCAAGATTGGAAAGCTGAACATCGACGACAGCCCCAAAACGGCCCAACAACTGGGCGTCAACAGCATCCCAACGTTAATGCTGTTCAAGAACGGGGATGTCGCCGAGCGTTGGGTTGGTGTTCAGCCGAAGACGAAGCTCCAACAGGCACTAGAGGAGTGCCAGGGCTAGTGCGTGTCGCACGGACGCCTAGCGTCTCCGGCGCCGTGAATCATAGGTCCAAACGGCGAAAAGCCAGCTAATGCTGCCCCGAACGCGCTCTAGGGCTGCTTGCCGCCTCGCATGGTGAAGCGAAACGTGCTTCCCTTCTTTGGTTCGGATTCCACCCAGATACGACCGCCGTGTCGCTCGATGATTTTCTTGCAGACGGCCAGCCCCACGCCGGTACCCGAGTACTCGTTTTCGTCGGTGTGGGCGCGCTGAAAAATCTCAAAGATACGATCCTTGTCTGCGGCAGTGACGCCAATGCCGTTGTCACCTACGCCCAGTTGCCAGTCGCCGTCGGCGGGATCAGCGCTTACATGAATCTCTGGCGAGCAGTCCTTGCAGTATTTGATGGCATTGCTGATCAAGTTTTGCAGCAGTTGGATCAGTTGCGTCGAATCGGCCATCAACGTGGGTAAATCATCGTGAGTCACCCTGGCGCCGCTTTGATCGATCTCGGCCGTCAGATTCGTTAGCGCGGCGTCCAATACTTCCTGGCAGTCGACGGGCTTCAGCGGTTTGCCACTTGTTGTCACGCGAGCTACCGCGCGGAGGTCGTCGATCAACGCGTGCATGCGATCAACGCTCTGCTTGGCGAAGTACAGATACTCCTCCGCCGTGGCATCCAACTTGTCGGCATATTCCAGTTGGAGCAACTCGCAGTAGGTACCAACGGCGCGCAGCGGAGCATGTAAATCGTGCGACACGATCGTAGTGAAGTGCTCCAGCTCGCGGTTGCTGCGTTCCAGCTCGGCTGAGTATCGCTTCAGCTTGTCTTCGGCCCGTTGCTTGTCCGTTACATCCCAGAAAATCGCTTGTGTCCCGATGATGTTGCCGGTCGCGTCGTGGACAGGCGTTTTCAGTACGTGGACGTGCATCGGCTTCCGGCCCTTCCGATGCTTCTCCACGTCGTCGAACGCTTCGCCAGTTTCGATGATCCTTCGATCGTCGGCTCGGTACTTGTTAGCGAGTGCCTTGGGATAGAAGTCCAGGTCGGTCTTGCCGATGATTTCTTCCAGCGGCTTGCCCAGCAGTTTGCAGAACGCCGTATTGGCGAAAGTGAAACGCCCCTCGAGGTCCTTTCGCAGGACATTTACTGGAAGATGTTCGACCAACGAGGCATACAGAGCCTCTGAATCCCGCAGTGCTTCTTCGGAGTCCTTCCGTTCGGCAATGTCGTGCAGGAATATATTGAACATGTGCTCGTCACCAAGCTGAATGTGCGTGACGGACATCTCCACGGGAAACTCGTGACCGTCCCGGTCTATCGCCGAGAATTCGACGCGTCTATTCAACAGTGGACTTTCGCCGGTCTTCAGGAACCTGCGCAACCCTTCGTGGAAGGCGGCTCGGTGTTGGGGTGCAATGATGGTGTCCGCTAACGATTGCCCCAGTGCCTCGCCGCGCGACCAGCCGAATGCCGACTCGGCCGCCGGGTTCCAATCTACTATGCATCCCTCGGCATTCATGCCAACGAAGGCTTCGTTGGCCGTATCCACGATTAGCCGCGTATGCCGTGCGCTTCTTCGGAGCTCTGCGGTGATCGCTTCCAAAGTCTGTGTGCGTTGTTCGACTTGTTGTTCGAGTGTCTGATTCAGGCTTCTGAGGTTCTCTTCAGCACTTTTGCGTTCGGTCACGTCCAGGGCGACGCCGACGACTCCGATGATCATGTCGTTTTCGTCTCGAAGCGGTTCGGCGTGGGATTGGAAGACGTGCTCACACCATTCCATGTCGAAGTTCACCGACTCGCCTTGGCAGGCCCGACGGTGAGCCGCGATACCGGGAAAGCCTTCGTCCTGGTTCGCGTAGTATTCGTACAGCGATACTCCGACAAGCTGGCTCGGCTGGAGATTCAGCCGGGAGAGACCAGCACTCGGGTGCACCAAAGTTGCTATAGCGTAAATATTCCGATCGTTCGGGTTTTG
>CAZUAH010000080.1:0-37678 GCA_964617665.1 uncultured Pirellulaceae bacterium | reverse complement strand
TTGATGTGTTTGATTTCGCGCCGGTCTACCTTCGGAATGATGATTTCGATCTGCCAATCGCCATATCGACGCACCACGATCTCCTTGGTGCCGCTGGGGTTGATGCGGTTGGATATGGCCTGGATCAGCGTTGGCCAATCAACATCCAAAGACGAAGCCTCGTTGCCGTCCTCTCCCAAGGCTTTCCGGTCAACTTCGTACACCAGGATGTCACCGCCTTCAAGATCGACGCCCAGGTTCAGCGTCCCTGCCTGAATGACGACGCCAGCGCAGGCCAGCGTGCAGAAGATCAAGCTCAGTTTCCAACCGTAGTCCGGCATGCGCAGATACTTGGCTAACCAGTGCCCCAGGTACCAGGGTAATGGAATGGCGATGCAAAGCCGCAATAGCGTCAACCACGGAAAGGCCAGGAACGCACCCGACAGCGTCTGCCACCATGTCTGATCGGCCTCCCGGTCATCGGACAGGGCGATGTGATCCACGTTGATGTGTCCCCCGCCCCCGGTGTGCTGGTCGACGATCTGGATGACCGCCTTCTTGCCATCAAGATCTTCCACATCCCAGGAGACCCACGACAGGGCTTCGTCACCACCGGGCTGCGTATTCGGCCCCATGGCCTCTCTCGCGACCTCGCCGTCGACCACAAGGTTGACGCACGTCTTGTCCTTGTACCCGCCACCGCCGACAAGCAGGTTCAGGAATTTGCGATCGATGGTGAACTCCGGCGAAGTGAGCGTACCGGTCGTTTCGTCACCGTTATAAAAGGAACAGGCCAGCCCTTTGCCTTGAAAACCGGAGACTTCCGTCTGATTCGGCAGCGTCCCCTGCGCCGGGCCCGGCCCGAATGCCTCGCCTTCGACCTTCCAGTCGCCATAATCTTTGCCCTCGAAGTCGGCGATGACAATGTCATCCCGCTCGGATGCGACAACACACGGTGCAACGATAAGCAGCGCCAGCAGCGCCGACGAATTGAAATCGAAGGACATAACCGGAACTTCCTGATCCCGAAGGAATACGTTGAACTATTACCTGGAAGGCTAACCTACCCGTCGTCTGTCTTCGCGTCCGACTTTTCGTCGGTCACAACTCGCGAGATTGCACTACGAAGGATGCGGATGCGAGTGTTGTCGTCCACGCGGATGGTGACTTCGCCCGTCTCTTTTTGTGTGTTGACCACGACGCCCATGATGCCGCCGATTGTGACAATGCGGTCGTTCTTCTTCAGATCATCCTGCATCCTCGCGACTTCGGCCCGCTTGCGCTTCTCCGGTCGGATCATGAGGAAGTAGAACAGCAGACCGATGATCAGAAACGGCCAAAGAAAAGTCATCAGGTTGGGCGAATCGGGGTTCTGGGCTCCGAGAAGTACCCAGGGCGTCGGTTGTAGCCATGTCGACATGCGCATCACCATTGGAAAAACGGGAGTTCTGAGTACGGAGGGCACGGCCCACTTTGGCGTGGGCGTTTTCAGTCGTCGCCGCCTTCCGTGCAGCTCTTTAGCGGGGAGCCCTTTTGCTACGGACAACAAGCCGCGAACGTAAAACGGCCCGACAGCGTGTGACAGTCGGGCCGACTTCACGTCGTGTTAAGCCCGCTATCATAAGGTGTTGCGGTACGACGGGCAAGGGCATCAGTCCGCTCCATCGTTGACGGACGAGGAGTTCATGCCTTCTCGCCAACGAAGCATCTTTTCCTGCAAAAACGAGGAGAATTCACCCCGCCGAATGGCTGCACGGACGTCAGCGAGCAGTCGCTGGTAGTACGTGATGTTGTGGGCCGAGAGCAGGATGGGGCCTAGCATCTCGCCAGCCACAAAAAGGTGGCGAATGTACCCTCGACTGTGGCGGCAGGCCGGGCACGGACAATGCTCGTCGATGGGGAAGGAGTCACGCTGATGTACGAGATTACGCATTCTTAGCGGTCCACCATCTGTGAACGCTAGTGCGTTACGCCCATTACGAGTGGGGATGACGCAGTCGAACAGATCAACGCCCCGGCTTACCGCTTCCAGAATGTCGATCGGCGTGCCGACTCCCATCAGGTATCGCGGTCTGTCTTTGGGCAACGCCGGACAGGTGGCGTCCAGTATGCGGTACATGTCAGCAGGCGCCTCGCCCACACTGAGGCCGCCGATCGCATACCCCGGGAACTCCAACGCCACCAACTGTTCGGCACACCAGGCGCGGAGCTCTGGATCCAGGCCGCCTTGGACGATCGCGAATTGAGCCTGGTCGTCGCGTTTCGCTGCGTCGCGGCAGCGTTTTGCCCAGTGGATCGTGCGCTGGCAGGCGTCGTGCACAATCTCTGGTTCGCTCGGTAGCGGCACCACGTGATCTAGAACCATGGCGATGTCGCTGCCGAGACCTTCCTGGATTTCCACGCAACGCTCGGGAGATAGCTCTAGTAGACTTCCGTCAATATGCGAGCGAAAGACGGCCGCTTCGTCAGTGATGCTGGTGATTCTCGCCAGACTGAATACCTGAAATCCTCCACTGTCGGTCAGAATCGGCCCGTCCCAGCCAGCGAACGCGTGGAGGCCTCCGAGTTCCCGTACAACATCTTCCCCAGGCCGGAGCGCCAAGTGGTACGTGTTTCCCAGTATCATCTGGGAATCAGTAGCTCGTACCATATCCGCGGTTAGGCCTTTGACGGTGCCCTGCGTGCCGACGGGCATGAAAGCGGGTGTATCGACCTGGCCGTGAGGCGTTTGGAGGACGCCACGCCGCGCAAACGAACCGGGATCGACGTGTCGCAGTTGGAAATTGAACAAGGTTCGAGCAGTTGGAATACGAGGGTGATCAGTCGCCTCGCAGTTTTAGGCTGTACTGGGTCAACTTGTCCCGGACTTCATTCAGGCTAGTAACGCCGAAGTTCTTGCACTCCAGAAGGTCGTCGCCTGTTTTGCGGACCAGTTCTCCAACCGTGCTCAGTCCCAGACGCACCATGCACTTGCGAGCGCGGACCGACAGGTTCAAATCGGAGATAGGCCGATTCAATAGTGCCTGTTCGTCGGGCGACAGGCTCGACAAATCGTAGGACGGCTCGCTCTCGATCCGTTCGTGAGCGAACTGCCCAAGATCGAGTCCCTTCGAAGTCAGCATGTCGCGAATCTCGACCAGGGACGTCTCGCCAAAGTTCTTGCTGGCCAGTAATTCGGACTCGGTTGTACGCGTCAGATCGCCCAACGTCCGTATGCCCATCTTCTGTAAGCAGTTCCGGCTGCGAACCGACAATTCGAAGTCGGTGACTGGAACGCTCAGGATTTGCGTCAAACGGTCATGACGTTTTTGCGCCTCCTCGTCATAGAACATGTCGCCGGACGCCTCGGCGTCCTTGCGGTAGAGGCGAGCGCGATCGTGGGAGGGAAAACAATCCAGGATTCGTTGATAGCAGATCTGAGCACGGTCGTACTGCTGAAGATCTTCATAGAGGATGCCCAGATTCAACAACGCGCCCATGTGCGTTGGAAAACAGTCGGCAGCTTGTTGGTACAGTTGTAGAGCGTTTTCGTCGTTACCTCGACGATCGTTTTCGAGTGCCAATCCGAACAGAGCACCCGGATGGCGACTGTCGGCCTCAACAGCCCGTTCGTACAGCCGTACGACTTCATCAGGATTCTGGCCAACTGCCGCAACCGTGGCCCCCCGCTGATAGAGATACTCCGAAGTCTGCTCGATCGGCCCATACATCTGATCCAACAGGTTCATCGCCTCATCCGCTTGGCGGTTGTATCGATAAGCTTCAGAGATTGCCAGCGAGCAGAAATCAGGATCGTAGCCGGCCGTTCTGGCTGATTCATAGCTGGCAATCGCGCCTTCGTAGTCTTTCAGCTCGAATCGCGATCGGCCCAGGTAGAAGTGGGCAACCGCCCCTCCGTCGGCATTGGCTAGGGTATCCGCCGCCTCGTCGTACCTCCCCAGGATGTATTGACATACGCCCAAACGAACCGTGCTTGCCGGCGTCTGTCCTTCTCGGGATGACAGTTCGGCGACGGCATCCCGAAGCACGGCGTGCTGAGAATAATCTTCCGCGATCGCACCCGTTATGGTGCGGATCTCCTGAGGGCCGAAGGAACTGTTTGACAAAGCAATATCTTTGACAGAGAAAGCTGGTTCCAAGCCGGTCGCCATAGGGAACGTCTCCAGTAGAGTCGAGGCAGCAAGAAAAAAGAAAGAGCCAGCGGCGGGAGTCGAACCCGCAACCCCCGCATTACGAATGCGGTGCTCTGCCAATTGAAGCTACGCTGGCGAGGCCAAACAGAAAAGTTTACGAGAAAACCAATCTGTAGGCAATAGTCTGCTAATATGTTGTCGCTTAACGACTTTGATGGTGCTCTCAAGGCCGCTCGAAGGACGATGCCCCCCCGAAGCAACGAAAAAACGCGGGCCTGAAGCCCGCGCTCTTGTAAAGTTCATTTGACGTCCGCCGGACTACCGGTAGATGCTGTCATTCGTGCTGGGATACTGCTGACCGGTCGCGGTCCGCGAATCCTGGCCATAGTTGGCTGGGGCGGTTTGGCCGCCGGGTGTGGCTGAACCGTAGCTGCTTGAACCGTCCGGGCTGCCATAGGATGTCGGCTGAACGCCTCGCGCGCCGGCGACGTTGATGTTCTGACTGTCGCCAAATTGGGTGCTCCTCGATGTGCTGCCGGGAAGATAGCTGGCAGGTGCAGTTGAGGAACTACCTGTCGGTGGAGTGCTGCCAGCTCCAATGGAAGAGCCTCCGCTGTACGGAGGAATGCCCTTCGAGCTGGAATAATTGGAAGGCGTCCCGCCGTAGGTGGCCGAATCTTGGGAATAGCCACCGGCCGCGCCTGACCCGCCATAGGAATCGTAGTTGGAGGCGGGGGGGCTGGTAGCGGTGCGCCCGTAATCGTAGTCGCCAACCGTTGACTTTGCTGTCGTGCCGTACTGGCTAGCGCCGGCGCTGCTGCCCCTGGTTTGGCCGGTTGCAGCGGAACCGGTGGATGGGGTGAATCCGTTCGGACCGTACGAATCATAATTCGATCTGGCTGGCGGTGCCGCGTTGTGGGTGTAGGAGGCTGGTGGGGCCCCATAGCCACCACTTGGGCTCTGGCCTGCTCCTGTCTTGCCGTAGTCCGACGAGTAGAAACCTCGGTCGGAACGGGCGCCACCAGGAGCGCGGCTCGCAGTCATCGGGGCGGTACCGTAGCTTGCGTTCGAGTAGTAGGACCCACTAGGCTGCGTGCCACGATTCTGTGCGTAGCTGGGCGGTTGACTCGGGTTTGCCGTTGCTGACGGCGACGGCAAGTGGGTGTCCGGTTTGTTGGCAAGCGAGGATGACGATGGTTTCTTGTTGAAACTCAGCCAACTCGGGGCACTCGGCATTTTAAAGCCGCTTTGACATCCTGTGAGAGAAAGCGTGGCGATGGTGAAAAAGGCTGCCACGAGTGTGGTGATTGGCGAGAAGCTCTTGCGCATGGCTAACGCGTCCTTACGTTGAGACTTGACTATACACCGAGATTGCCTAGAGAATGGTTCGGTTAGTTCGACTGTTTGAGTTGGTATTGGCCCCCTGCCAGCTCGTCTGGCAGGAGCCGATGTTTGGGCAGCTAACGCGGCCGCTCACCACCTTGCTTACCTAGTCATCCCCTCTTCGCCGCCGTGGGCGGCGAAGAGGGGATGACTAGGTGTCTTAGAGAGACGTTTTCTTAGCCTTTCAAACTGGTCCACCTGCCGGACGAGCCAGCAGGGGTCGAAGTCAAACAGTCGAATTAGTGGGGTACGTTCAAACCAGCAAAACCGTAAAAATTGACACACGTGCTACGATCGGTACCCTTGTCGGCTTGATAAGTGGGCGGGGATATTAGGGGCCGTGGCAGAACGCGTCAATGCCAGAAAGTGGTAGGTAGACATGGGCGAAACTCCAAACGATCCACAGACCAACGACCCGTCAGGCGGGCCAGACGTTGTGCTGGCGTCGCTAGCTGATTCGGAGGTGGATACCGGGCCGCGCAGGTCAAAATGGACGATGCGCCTCGTCATCCTCGGCACGTTGGCACTGGTACTCGGACCGCTCCTGTATGCTTGGTTTCCAAAGGAGATATCGCGCTGGTATGAGGCATCGGCGATCGAGAACTACAGCAATGGTAACCACGAGGAAGCGACAGCAGATCTGAACAAGGCACTCGAGTGGGACCCGGAGAACCCGTCGGCGTACCGTCAGCGAGCCGAATGGCGACTTGACGACCGCGACTACGCTGGTGCTTTGGAGGACTGTAATCACGCACTGGAGGTGGCGGCCAAAGACACTCGAACGCTTTTGCAGCGCAGCTTGGCTCTTCAACACCTTGGGCGACACGCGGAGGCAATTGAAGACTGGAAGAAGCTGGCCGAACTCCACGGACACAGCACGGCCGCAAACAGGACGACCGTGCTGAACGGGCTGGCATACGCCCGTGCACTGGGGAACATCGAATTGGACGAGGCGCTGGCGGATGTCGAGAAGGCCTTGGAGATCGAGGGGGACAACGCCGCGATGCTGGACACGCGGGGCTTCATTTACTACCGGCGGAAGGACATGAAATCCGCCAAACGTGACATGGACGCTGCCGTGAAAGGCCTTGATACCGATCTGCAGGAGGCTCGGAACCCACAACGAGCCGTCGACCAGCGAGACTTCAAGCGTCGACTGAAACTAGCGAACCACAACGAGGCTGTGATTCGCTACCATCGGGCATTGGTGAACGATAAGGTTGGCGAACCGGAGCAGGCCGAGCAGGACCGGCAGAGAGTTCGGGATCTCGGCTACGAGCCGAACGAGAAGCTGTTCTGAGATACATCCCCCCCGACTTGTCGAAAGCCTCTGATACAGCTACCGTATGGTGCTGCGCGCAGAGCCATGTTTGGGCTCCGCACTTTTGCCGACGTACGGTGAGCATCATCCGTCGCACACCGAAACCGAGGCACGCCCTTTGGAGCGACCCTCATTTGGTCCGGAATGCTTAGGCATCTATTCTATAGACTCGCACGCGCCGGGTGTGCACTTACTCCGATGAGATCCGAAGGAGCCACAGAAGAATGAGTGACACAAACTCCAATGAGACGGTCAAGCAAGGGAAACTAGTCCCGCCTACCGAGAGTTTCGTCGGCAAGGCCCACTGCCCATCGCTCGAGGACTATGAAGCGATGTACAAACGGTCTGTCGAGGATCCCGAGGGGTTCTGGAGCGAGATCGCCGACACCTTCGTGTGGGAAAAGAAGTGGGACCAGGTACGCGACTACAGCTTCGAAGGCGATATTTCGATCAAGTGGTTCATCGGTGGCAAGACTAATCTCTCGGTCAACGCGCTGGATCGCCATTTGGAGACGCGTGGCGATCAGGTAGCGATCATCTGGGAAGGCAACGAGCCGACCGAGGGCAGCCAGATGACTTACCGCGAGTTGCACGCCGAGGTGTGCAAGTTTGCCAATGCACTGAAGGCGTTGGGGATCAGCAAGGGAGACCGCGTCTGCCTGTATATGCAGATGATTCCAGAACTACCCGTTGCCATGCTGGCATGCGCCCGCATCGGCGCCATTCACTCCGTGGTTTTTGGCGCTTTCAGCGAGGACTCGCTGCGTGACCGGATACAGGACTCGGAGTGCAAGTTGCTCGTGACGCAGGACACGGCTCTGCGCGGCAAGAAGAACGACATCGTCATGAAGACGAAGGCGGACAAGGGCGTTGCCCAGTGTCCTAGCATCGAAAAGGTGGTGGTCGTCAAGAGAACGGGCATCGACGTGCCGATGACCGAAGGCCGCGACGTGTGGTGGCACGACGTCATGGAATCCGCTGAGCCTACATGCGAGCCGGAGTGGCTGGACGCTGAAGACCCGCTGTTCATCTTGTACACGTCCGGGTCCACAGGAAAGCCGAAGGGCGTGCTGCACACCACAGGCGGCTACATGGTGTATGCAGCCACGACGTTCAAGTACATCTTCGATTACCAGTACGGCGACATCTGGTGGTGCACGGCCGACATCGGCTGGATCACCGGTCATTCGTACATCGTCTATGGGCCGCTGTGCAATGGTGCCACCAGCGTGATGTTCGAAGGCGTGCCGACTTATCCTGATGCCGGTCGGTTCTGGGACGTGGTGGATAAGTACAAGGTCACTCAGTTCTACACGGCACCTACGGCGATCCGAGCGTTGATGCGCGAAGGGGAAGAGCACATACTGAGCCGCGACTTGTCCAGCCTCAAGCTGCTGGGGACGGTTGGCGAACCGATCAATCCGGACGTATGGTTGTGGTACTGGCGTCTGGTGGGCAAAGAACGATGCCCGGTCGTCGACACGTGGTGGCAGACCGAAACGGGCGGCGTCCTGATTACGCCGCTTCCTGGTGCCCATACGCTTAAACCCGGCAGCGCCAGCCGGCCGTTTTTCGGCGTCGAGCCGGTCGTTGTTGATGACAAGGGGGACCCGATACCCCAGGGTGAAAAAGGCAAACTGTGCATCAAGAAGCCTTGGCCGGGCATGATGCGAACCACGTGGGGCGACCATGAGCGGTTCGTGCAGACCTATTTCAGCACGTTCAAAGGACTGTACTTCACCAGCGACGGTTGCCGGGTAGACGAAGGCGGCGACTACTGGCTGCTCGGCCGCGTCGACGATGTGATCAACATTTCCGGACACCGTCTTGGCACGGCCGAAGTTGAAAGCGCTTTGGTCAGCCACCCAGCGGTCGCCGAATCGGCCGTGGTTGGTTTTCCGCACGAAATCAAGGGACAAGGCATCTATGCTTATGTGACGCTCAGGTCCAATTATGAGCCAACCGACGAACTCCAGGCGGAACTGGTCAAACACGTGCGTGCGGAAATCGGCCCGATTGCCACCCCCGACATCATTCAGTGGGCGCCGGGCCTGCCCAAAACCCGAAGCGGCAAGATCATGCGTCGCATACTGCGCAAGATCGCCGAGAACGAACTGGACAAGGTGGGCGATACGTCCACCCTGGCCGACCCCTCGGTGGTCGAAGACCTAATTGCCCAGCGACCAACTCAATTCGGGTGAGATAGAAATTTGAAATAGCTAGGCCACGTTATCGAACCAGTACCGCGTCAAATCATGTTTGATGGGTACGTGCGGCCTACGCATCACTTGTGTATTTTTTCGGACTGAAACCGGAGCGGAAATGAGCGGCGAATCTGATACAAAAAACGAACAGGCAACCGAGCATCGTGACTTGGATCCTCTATTTTGCCCACGATCCATCGCGGTCGTAGGAGCGTCCCGCAAAGTTGGGTCCGTCGGCCATGCCGTCGTACAGAACTTGATCCAGGGACGCTACACGGGCGTCATCTACCCAGTCAATCCCAAGGCGAAAGGCGTGTTGGGCGTTCCGTGCTTCAAGGATCTGAGCGCGATCGACGAACCGCTTGATCTGGTAGTCGTTGTTGTGCCGTCACCGCATGTCGAAAAGGTCGTGCGGCAGGCTGCCGAGTTGGGCACCCGTCACGTGGTGGTCATATCGGCTGGCTTCAAAGAAGTAGGTGGCGACGGTGTGGAGCGAGAGGCTCGGTTACGTGACATTGCTCGCGACAACAACCTGTCGCTCCTGGGGCCAAATTGTCTGGGCGTGATCAATACCGACCCATCTGTGTCTATGAACGCCACGTTCGGCCGTGACATCCCGCCGCCCGGGTGTTTGGGACTGATATCACAGAGCGGCGCGTTGTGCGCGGCACTGTTGGATTATGCCAAAGGACGCGGTATCGGTTTTTCGCGTTTTGTCAGTTTCGGTAACAAGTGCGATATCGACGAAGTGGACCTTTTGCAGTCCCTGGCCGCGGATGCCAACACACGGGCGATCATGATGTACGTCGAGGAGATCGCCAGCGGCCCGCGATTTCTGGAAGCCGCCCACGAGATCACGCATGGCGAAAACCCCAAACCGATCATGGTCATCAAAAGTGGTCGCACGGCAGAAGGGGCTGCGGCCGCGGCATCACACACCGGTTCGTTGGCCGGATCAGATGAACTGTACAACGCGGTCATGACCCAGGCCGGCGCATTTCGCGTCGTGACGGTCGCTCAGTTGTTCGACGTGGCCGAGATCTTCATCGACGAAACACTGCCCGCAGGTCGGAGAACCGCAATCATCACCAATGCCGGCGGTCCGGGGATCATGGCCACGGACGCTTGCGTGCGGCACGAACTGAAACTGGCCAAGTTTCACGACTACACAAAGAAGTCTCTGCAATTCCAGATGCCCGTGGTCGGCAGCATCAAGAACCCCGTCGATGTAATCGGTGATGCACGCCACGACCGCTACCGCGCAGCCTTGGACGCCGTGACGGCCGACGAGGCGGTGGATCAAGTGCTGGTCATCGTGACGCCTCAGACCATGACGGACGAGACAAAAATCGCAGAGGTCATCGGCGAAACCATGGAGTTCTGCAACAAGCCCATCGCCGCCTGCCTGATGGGTTTGGTCGACGTGCGAGCCGGCGTTGATTTGCTGCGGCGCAAATACGGCGTGCCGACATTCGCGTTCCCGGAAAACGCGATGCGGGCGCTGGCGGCAAAGAGCAGGTTTGGCGAGTGGGTGCGATCCGAGATTCGCGGCTATCGGCAATTCGACGTCGACAAGGACGCGGTCGCCAAACTGTTCGACGATGAACTCGCCGAAGGCCGTCCTCAGCTGATCGAAGCCAAAGCTCTGGAGGCGTTGCGGTTGTACGGCTTTCCAACCGTGCCGTTCACTCTAGCCCGGTCCGCTGACGAAGCAGTCGCCGCGGCCGGCGAATTCGGTTACCCCGTGGTGATGAAGATCGCCGGGCCCAAGATTCTGCACAAAACCGAAGTGGACGGTGTCCGCTTGAACCTGGCGAATGAAGCCGAGGTCCGTGCCGCATACGACCAGATGATCAAAGCAGTTCGTGGCCACATGGGCGACGACGTAGAGATCTGGGGCGTTGTCATACAGAAAATGCTCGACCCAGGGAAGGAAGTGATCCTTGGGTTGACGCGGGACGAGCGGTTCGGCCCGGTATTGATGTTCGGGCTTGGCGGTATCTACGCGGAGACGTTCCGCGACGTGGCCTTCCGGCTAGCGCCGATCCGCGAAGACGTGGCCGACGACATGATCCGCGAGATACGGTCGTTCAAGCTGCTTCAGGGTGTACGCGGCGAACCGCCATCGGATTTGACGGCTGTCGAGGAGTGTCTATTGAGGCTCAGTCAACTGGTGACCGATCATCCGCGGATTCGCGAATTGGATATCAACCCGCTGTTGGTGTACGCACGCGGCAAGGGCGCGATGGTGGCCGATGCGCGAATCATCCTGAGCGACGAATAGCGCAGGTAGCACTTAAGCAAAGCAATTCTCTATCGGAGAGTGATAAACGATGTCTACGGATTGGCACGAAAAATGGGCGAAGAATCTGGTCCCCGCCAAGGCCGCGATCAGCCACATCCAGCCGGGCAACCGAGTGTTTGTCGGCTCGGCGTGCGGCGAACCACAGGAGTTGGTACGAGCCTTGGTTGACAGCGCCGGCGGGGCGGAAGACACCGAGGTATTGAACGTGCTGACCATGGGGGTGGCGCCGTATACCGATCCCAAGTACGCCGACCGCTTTCGAGCCAATGCATTCTTCATTGGCAACAGTATGCGTGAGGCCGTTGGCCAAGTGCGTGCGGACTACACGCCCATCTTCTTCTCTCAGATTCCCGAGATGTTTCGATCGGGACGTGTGCCCATCAACGTCGCGCTGATCATGGTCAGCCCTCCCGACGAACATGGATTCTGCAGCCTGGGCGTATCGGTCGATATGACGCGGTCCGCAGCTCATGCAGCGAAGACCGTGGTCGCTCAAGTAAATAAGTACATGCCGCGTACGCTGGGCAACAGTTTTATCCATGTGCGCGACATCGACTACTTGGTTGAACACGACGAGCCATTGCTGGAATGGCCCGTTATTCAAGACCCGGACGAGACGACCCAGCAGATCGTCGAGCACGTTTCCAGCCTGATTGCCGATGGGGATACGCTGCAATTGGGGATCGGTCGATTACCAGATACCGTGTTGCCTTATCTGACCGACAAGAACGATTTGGGCGTCCATACCGAAATGCTTTCCGATGGCGTAATGCGTCTGGCTCAAGCCGGCGTCATAACAGGCAGCCGCAAGACGTTGCACCAGCGCAAAATCGTCAGTAGTTTTGCCGCAGGCTCGCCGGAGTTGTATGAGTTTCTCGACAACAATCCTCAGATCGAGATGCACCCTTCCGAGTACACGAACGATCCCAGGATCATTTGCCAGCACGACAACATCGTCGCCATCAATGCGGCGATCGAGGTCGATCTGACGGGGCAAGCCGTCGCCGATTCAATTGGCGAGAAGCTGTACAGTGGTATTGGCGGCCACGCCGACTTCATGCGTGGCGCCGCCATGGCACGCGGCGGTAAGCCGATCTTGGCGCTACCCAGTACTACCGTAACGGAAGACGGCGAAATACGCAGCCGGATAGTGCCGTTCCTGCAGAAAGGGGCCGGTGTCGTCACGACGCGTGGCGATACGCACTACGTGGTCACCGAATATGGCGTGGCATATTTGCATGGAAAGACCATGCGCGAACGAGCCATGTCGCTGATCAACATCGCGCACCCCCGTTTCCGCGCGGAACTACTACATTCAGCCAAGCGTCGTCGCTTGGTCTACGCCAACCAAATTCTCCCGTCAGCTCATCCGTATCCCGCGGAGTTGGAGGAGTCGTTGACACTGAGGGATGGTACCGAGCTTGAGATCCGGCCGATCCGCCCCGACGACGACTCGAAGATCAAGGGAATGTTCTATTCGTTCAGCGAACAGACCAAGTACCTGCGGTATCACGGTACGCTGAAATCCCTGCCTCACAATCGGCTGCAGATGTTCTGTAACTTGGATTACGACACTGAAATGGCGCTGGTCGTGGTCTGTGGTGAAGGTGGTGATGAAGAGATCATCGGCGTCGGCCGGTATATGACTACGGCCGAAAAGTGGTCGGCGGAAATGGCTTTTGTGATTCGCGACGATTGGCAACGAAAGGGCCTGGGCGGCCACCTCTTCCGACGTCTGGTCGAGATCGGCAAGAAGGACGGCATCCACCAATTCACTGCCGACGTTCTGCCCGAGAATGCCGGAATGCTCAAGATCTTCCACGGCAGCGGCTTGAATACCGAAACAACCACCGAGGACGGCGTCGTCCGGGTGACCATGACGGTGGGCGAATGAGCGTCGATGGCTCCGGGCCGACGGTCGCCAGATGGCCCTTGCCTTGCGATCACTCGCCTTTCTTCTTGGACTTCTCATGCGCGGCCTTGATGGCCTTGACCAACGCAGCGGTTTTTCCACCGCGGTAATACACGCGTTGCTTGTATGTCTTTCCGGCGGCGAATGCACCGGGGTCTTTGCTTGTCGTGTAGAGTTCAACTTGTAACGGCTGGCCGTCCTTCTTGACGATCTTCACCGTGGCGAGCCATTCCCAATCTGCAGGCTTTGGATCGCGTTTCGCAGGCAACAGTGCCGCACGAATCGCCTTCCAGTCTTCGGGCGTTGCCGTGAATTCAATGTCATCGCGTTGTTTCGGATGATCGAACTTGATTGAAACCGATTTCACCTGCTTCGCGTCAGGCAGCGGACTGGCTTCCTCGCGGGCCAATACGGAGGCTGCAATGCACAGCCAGAAGAGTGTTGTCGTTGCCATGGCATTCCGCATGTCTTGCTCCTTTATGAGAGGAGTTCGTATCGCCCCCCTTCGACATTATCGTTTTGCGAGCTTGCCGGCTGGCGTCTGGTCGCGCAACTGGGCAATCATGTCCAGTGTTGCGGCTTCGACGGCTTCTTGCCAGCGAGCGTCGCCGAATCGGTTCTTGTACTTATCGCTGGCGTGCGCGAAGATGATGCCACGCGAGCTGTTGATCACGGCACCCAAGCCATCGTCATCAAATGCGCCGGCCACTTCGGCAGCCCCAGCACCCTGTGCTCCGAAACCGGGAACGAGGAACCAGCAGTGTGGCATGGCCGAACGCAACTCGGCCAGTTGCTCCGGATATGTCGCACCTGCTACTGCACCGACTGCACCGTAACCATTCTCGCCGGCCGTTCGTGCCGCCAGATCTTCTACAAAATCGGCAACGTGTCGATAGAGAGGACGCCCTTCGATCTGCAAGTCCTGAAAGAGCTTGCCGCCCTTGTTCGAGGTCTTGACCAATACAAAGATCCCGGCATCGCGCTCTTTCGCAATCGTCACGAATGGCTCCAGACTGTCATCTCCCAAGTACGGGCTGACCGTCAGAGCATCGGCGCCCCAGACGCTCGCAGGTTTCTCGCCCAGGTAGCCTTGTGCGTAGGCTGTGGCGGTCGATCCAATGTCGTTCCGCTTGCCGTCCAGGATGACCAGCAATCCCTTTTCCTTGGCGTAGTGGATCACGTCGGCCAATGCAGACATGCCGGCCGGCCCGATTTGCTCGAAGAAAGCCGCTTGCGGTTTGACGATCGCCACCAGGGGAGCTACCACGTCGATTACGCCCTGACAGAAGGTACGGTATGCCTCGGCCACCGCGGAATAGTCCGATGTATTCTCGACTTGAAGAGCCGATGGCAGGCTGCCGGCGCGCGGATCTAACCCTACGAGCACAGGATTTCCACATCGACGCACAGCGGCAACTAATCGATCGGCGAATTGAGGCAACGGTCTGCTCCTCTCTGCTAGCGGCGGCCAAGTGACAGGAAAGGACTTAAATGCGTTTCATCGAAGATCTTACCACTTCCGCCGATCATGGCCATAGATGGCCTTGATTCTTCCGATTCTTCGAACGACAATTCAGTGAGTACTTGTTTGCACGATGGAGTCTAGCAGTGTTCAGCTACTTATTGGCCAGTTCTAGCGGTCTACTTTTTCACGCCATTCCACTGATTCTTGCCATCAGCCTGGTCTACGGAGCTACGCGGCACGAATTCGTGGGGCCTATTCTGCACAATGCGTATCGCACTGCCGTTTGGATTATTGGGTTCATGGCAGCGATTTTTGCCGTTCTCTGGGTGCTTTCCTGGTTTGTGTGATTCGCAATGCATTGTGCTCTGCTTGCCGCTGTAGTCACCTGCGGCCTAACCTTCGCTGAATCGACCGGGGCAGAGACCGCCTCTGAACCGCTGCAACGGTTGCTCGCCAGCGTCCCAAAGATGACAGATGACGTATCCGATCGTCAGACGAGAGACCTTGAGGAAGCGGCGGAAGAACTGGAGGAGTGGGTAGCGCAGCAATGGTGGGCTGATGACGATGCCGACGAAATCGTGGCAACGGTACGCCGGTTGATTGACGTCAAGTCGCAAGTTGACCAGGCACTCGCCCAGACGCTTGAATTGCGAACCCGCTTTGCCGCACTGCCGACGGGCGATCAGCGACGAGCAACTCTGCGGTACTATCTCAAGACAACCACCGAGCTGATTGATATGTCCGGCTGGTTACGGTATCGGTTGCACGACGTGATCGAAAGCGCCGCTTACTATCTGGATCCGCATCCAAAGCAACTGAGCGATTTGCTCGACGTATTGATCGAGCATCGCGTTTCCATCGGCGCGGTGGTGATGTGTTTCATGTTGTTCGATCCTCCCGCTGATAGCGGTGCCGTTCCATTTACCGCGAAGGAAAAGTACAAGGCCCTGCAACTGATCACCGAGACGCGCGAAGCGGATCTATTGCCCGTGCTGGCCGACTTCGTTCGGAAGGAGAAAGATCCTGCGTTGGTTGTCATCGGTGTGGCAGCTATCCGGATCGTGGGGGTGCCACAGAAAACGCGACCCGGCGGCGACGCAGGCGTGCCGGCACCGGCGATCACGGCCGACGAGTTGTACAAGATTCTGGAAGCAATCGACGAAGCGAGGCTATCGAAGAACCTTGTCGAGTATCGTCGGAAGCTGCTTGCATGGTTCAAGCAGCGAATGGAGCAGGGTGTCATAGGCGACAGCTTCCGGTGGGGCCGCCTGGAGGTTCAAGCTGGCGACTGGCTGCTGATGCGCAATCCTTCCCCATACAACCATTTCACCGACCTGTCGCCTGGGCTTTTCACGCACGTCGGCGTCGTGGCTGTGGAGGAAGGCTCCGACGGCATTCGGCGGTTCGTGATTGTGGACCTACCTGAACGCGGCGCACATATTCCAGCGACGGACCTGGACGTCTACTTTGCCCGCACTCGCACGTTGCATTATTTCTTCCTGCGTCACGACGATCCCGCGGTATGCGGCAAAATGGGCCAAGCCGCGCAGGACATGATCGGAAACGAAGCGCAATTCGATTTGGCCTTCGACACAAGCCGAGTTGTGGCAATGAAAGACAAGCCGTTGAAGGGCGTACCGATTCACACCTATTGCGCAGGCTTCCTACTGCTCTGCGCTCAGCAGTCCTCTGCACCTCGTAGCGAGTTCTTTCCTTTCTCGGAGACGCCAACCGAGGGCAATACCCAGGAGAATCTCGGTCGATTGGGACTGTCGATCAGCCAAGATTTCATCTCCCCCACAGGCGCGGTGTTTTCGCCGCGATTGCAGATCGCCGGTCGGCGCGAACCTATGTACGACCCGGCTCGTGAGGTGCAAGAAGCGATCTATGACCATTTCGCTAAGTGTATGGCGAAAAAGACACTCACGCCTTCGCCCGACGCGCTTCAGTTGCTGATCGAGAAGGCGGCGGCACTATCGAAGAACCTGCCGTGGTTGGCGCGCGCCCTGGCGCGGGTAAACGACGTGAGCGAACGCATGGACCTGGAGGCCGCGGCCAAGACAGCGGCCGTCGTCGGCACGTTGGACGAGATTTCTGAAGAGAATCTGAGTGCATTTGTCGAGGCACGCGCGGCGATCACTGCCGGACCGATGGACGAAGAAGCCAAGAAGCGTTACTCGCCCGAGGCCATCCAACGTATCGAATCATATCGCGAGAGTCACGCGGAACTCTTCAAGCAATGGAGCGCGGGTCGGCTCTCGGCTCGCGAGCTGCGTATCGCGCTGGTAGAATTCTATGTTCAGCGTGGACAAACGCAGCTCGACGAGAGGTTCTTTCAACCGCGCACCGATTAATAGGCAACACTGCCAATGAAGATTGTCGTACTTGGAGCCGGCACGGTCGGCACGTGGATTGCCGATCTGCTATGCCGAGATCGGCATAGCATCACCGTCGTCGATATTGATCCCGCCCAAACCCGGCGGATCAATGAGGAATTGGACGTCAAGGCAATCACCGGCGAGGCATCCCACGCCAGCGTGTTGTTTCAGGCCGATATCCTAGGATCTGACCTGTGTCTTGCCGTGACACGCGACGACGAAGTGAACATCGTCGCAGCCAGCATGGCCAAGGCGATGGGGACCAGGCGTTCGATCGCGCGGGTCTTCGCCCCGGTGTTTCGTGACTTGAGCACTTTCGACTACCAGCGTCATTTCCGCATCGACCGCATGCTCAGTCTCGAGCATCTGTCGGCCACGGAATTCGCCCGCAACATCCGTAATCCTGATGCGTTCGTTGTCGAGACGTTTGCTCGCGGCGCGATCGAAGTGCAGGAGATCGAAATCAAGGACAAGACAGACGCCCTGGAAACGCCGCTAAAGGAAATGGAGCTGCCCAAAGGTGTGCGCATTGGTTCCATCTACCGCGACAAGAAGCTGTGGATCGCCGGAGCCGCTGATCAAATCCAGCTTGGGGATCGCCTCACGGTAATCGGCCGAAACGAACACATCGATGAAGTGAAAGACCTTTTCCGCGTTGACCCGGGGCCGAAACAAGGGGTTGTGATCGCTGGCGGCGGCGAGACCGGCTACCATCTGGCCAGGCTGCTGCAACGTGACCGTTTCTCCGTTGTCCTCATGGAGGAGGACGAAGATCGCTGCGAATTCTTGGCCAACAACTTGCCTCATGTAACGGTGGTACAAGCCGATGCCACGCGCCGCGCAGTGCTGGAGGAAGAACGCGTCGGTGCAGCCGACGTCTTTGTCGCGTGTACCGGCGACGACGAAAGCAACATCATGGCGGGCGTCGAAGCGCGTGACATCGGAGTGGATAAGATCATGGCCGTTGTCGGACGTCCCGATTACGCCGATATCGTGGGCAGGCTGGGCGTCGATGTAGCCGTCAGCCCTAGGGATGTAATGGCAAAACAGGTCCTGAGCTTCCTGCAATCGGGGCCCGTCGTCTCGCGTATGCCCTTACGCGGTGGTGAAATCAGTGCATATGAGGTCGAAGTGCTCGAAGGAGCACCGGCGACCGAGCACGTGTTGGCCAACGTGCCGCTGCCCGACCAGTGTCTGATCGCGGCGGTGATGCGCGAAGGCTACGCGAAAGTACCGGGCGCCGACGATCGGATACAAGCGGGCGATATCGTAATCGCATTGATCGACGAGTCGGAATTGGATGCCGCTTTGGATCAGTTTCGTGTGAGCTAGCCCGATGAACTTTCGCCTGCTGAGTAAGCAATTGGGCATCGTCGCTTTGTTGATAGGCGGTGCCATGATCTTTGCCCTACCTTGGGCTTTTCCCGCGTTGGGGTATCGCAAACATCTCGTCTACGAAGATCAGCCGATTTTCGAGACTCGCGGCTTCGTGGCCTTCCTGTTCAGCATCGCCGTTTGCGGGTTGGTCGGCGGCTGGCTGCGGTACATGGGGCGAGGGGCCGAAGGGAAGCTGTTCCGCAAAGAAGCAATGGCCGTCGTTGGGCTGAGTTGGGTGCTGGCTACAGTATTGGGCGCCCTGCCCTACCTTCTGAGCGGCACTTGCCGCGGCTACGGCGAAGGAGAGACCGCAAGCCTGGTACGGATGAACGTAGTCGACTGCCTCTTTGAATCGCAGTCCGGTTTCAGTACGACTGGTGCAACGGTCTTGACGCAGTTGGAAGATCCACAATTGGTGCCACACTGCATCCTGTTTTGGCGCAGCACGACTCACTTCCTGGGCGGATTGGGGATCATCGTCTTGTTCGTCGTGATCCTCGGTCAAGGCTCGGCCGGCAAAGCACTGATGCGAGCTGAGATGCCGGGCCCAACGAAAGAAGGCTCGAAGCCACGCATGCAAGACACGGCTTTGCTGTTCGCCTTCACGTACTTCGGACTAAACGTGGTTTTGGCCATCATTTTGTGGATCATGGGCCTGTCGTCGTTCGACGCCCTCTGCCACGCCTTCGGAACGATGGCCACCGGTGGCTTCAGCACATACAACGCCAGTCTGGGGCACTTTGACAGCGCGGCGATCGACTACGTTGTCATTCTGTTCATGATTCTGGCCGGCACGAATTTCACTTTACTGTTCTATATTGTTTGCCTGCGTCCCAGGAGGGTGTTTGTCGACATCGAATGGCGTGTCTACATGAGCATCCTCGTGGGAGTCACGGCGCTGGTGGTTCTGGTCGGTTTGATGGATGGGGACTTCAGCAGCCCCTTCGAAGCATTGCGCATGGGGCTGTTTCAGGTCGTGTCGATTACGACCACCACCGGCTACTGCACCGACGATTTCGACCAATGGAGTCACTTCGGCCGCGGCGTGCTGTTCCTGCTGATGTTCGTGGGCGGATGCGCTGGCAGCACGGGCGGTGGCATGAAAGTGATCCGCCACATCCTCTTTGGGAAAATTCTCCGTCTGGAGGTGGAACAGGCGTATCATCCGTCTGTAGTTCGACCGTTGCGACTTGGCGGAAGAGCGGTGGAAGATGCCGATTTGCGAAAGAACATCCTCGTCTATTTTGCTCTGATTCTAGCCATCTTCATGTTCAGTTGGGTCTTCGTGATCTCCTTCGAGCCAGATGCAACATGGCAAGGCGAAGCGGAGAGTCCGCCCGCGGTCACCGATGCCACGAATGGTGGTGAGTCAGAAACAGACCAAGAACGAGTGCCCCCCCCCGCGCCGCACAAACTGCTCGATAGCGCAAGCGCCGTCGCGGCCACGTTGAACAACATAGGACCGGGGTTGGGGACCGTTGGCGCAACGCGAAACTACGCCCATTTCAGTTGGTGGAGCAAATCTCTGTTCCTTTGGCTAATGATGCTGGGCCGCTTGGAGCTATTCTCGATCCTAGTGCTATTCGTACCCGGGTTCTGGCGTAGCCGTTAGGTACTCAACACGGGCATGCCCGGCGCTGTCCTAATCAACTCTGGCCGAAATCCAGCCGAGAGTAGTACAATAGCAATGGTGGTCATTGGTGCTTGATTACTTGTCATTCGGGAAATAGGGGTTCCCAAACGCACCGCATCAACATATGCCTTCTCCATCTTCACAGGACGATTCCAACAACACACCGTCGGGACCACCGCCTCTGCGGAAGCGTTCGTCTTCTTTTCTGCCTCCCCCCCCGCCAGAGGACACGAAACTGCCTCCGGAACCGCCTCCGCCACCTCCCACGGCCGAACTGGTCGATGCGAGTCCGGCCGACATGTCAAAGACGCAACGTCTGCGGTTGTTCTCGGAGAGGGCTCGATTCATTCTCGCGGAACAACGCGGTGTAACGGCCAAGAGCCAAGTGATGCTGGCGAGGGTCGCCAGCGAATTGGAGCTTGCGGAAGAGGAGGCCGAAAGGGCAATCGCGGCCCTTCAGAAAGCTCCGGGGCACCTCACGGCACCTCCCGTGGCGGCAACGCCCAGCGATTCACGATGGCGAATTGACGAGCCGCCCCCAAACGAGAAGGAAAGCGAAACGCCACAAGAACTTTTTCGAGCCTACGTCGACGAAGCTTTGGCGAGATCGTCCAAACCGGTGGTCTCCCAGAGAAAGGAACGAAGGCTGATCGCGGAAGGCAAACGCAAACTTGGGCTTTCCACGGTGTTTGCGCGTCAAATCGTCCTTGAGGCCGCGACTGACAGCGGCAAGACGATCATCTCGCTGGAAGAAGACGAACAGGGACCCGGGGATTCCAGCGGCACGGGTGAGAATGACAACGTGGAAGAATTCCTCGAACGCGCGGCAGCCATTCTTGCCGAACAGCGGGGCATCAATCCCAGGAGTCGAGTCTTATTGGCTGCGGCGGCCGGCGAATTGGGTTTGTCGGACGAGCAGATGGAGCAAGCGATTGCCTCTCTCCAAAGCAGCGTTTCCACCGACAGCACTCAGGATGCGTGGCAGCACGAACGCGTTGATTGCTTTCGCGAGTATATGTGCGAGGTATTCTCGGGTTTGGCCCAGAAGGTGGCAACTTCGCGCATGGAGAAGAGCTGGCTCGAGATCGGTCAACAGCGACACGGAGTGGAAGAAGAACAAGCTCGACAAGTCGTCCGCGACGTTGCGTCCGAGCTGGACATACGGATCGTTTCGGAAGAACAGGCCAAAGACCACGTGGCCGGCGTGGTCGAGCAACTGTTGGGCGAAGGCACGCGGCTGGACGGGCCAACGCGAGCGCGGATCTTCTCGGAAGGCACGCAGTGGGGGCTCGTGCCGATGCAAGTGGACGTAATCATCCGAGAACGTGTCCGCGCGAATCGACGAAGACGTTCGTCCGAGCGAGGTTTGACGGGGCTGGCACTCACAGCAGGCGTCGGTGTCATCTGTGCCCTGCTGGGTTTCCTGGCATGGGTGCTCTTCTTTGGGGGCGGTGACGCTCCGGAGCCCGTGCCGATTGCCAACAAGCCGATCGTAAGATCACCCGTCACACCAGAGACTGCCGCGATCGAATCACCAACGGGAAAGGAATGGTGGGCCAAAGATAAAGATCTATTGATCGCTGTCACCCGCATGCGCAATGCCCTGCCGAACATGAAAGGGCACTTGGTCGGCTTGAATCTAAAGGATCCAGAGGCTCGAGGACGCTCGTATGTCGGATTGATCCAGGCGGCGGCCGCCAATGCCGATGATGGCGAGCAAGGGCCACTCCTGCGAGAATTGCTTGCCGGCTGCTACGTGGCAGAGCCATCGGACGAATGTGCAAAAGTCATCCGCGAGACACTTCTGGGCCTGACGCCAGCCGTCGGCGATGCATTGCCCAAGGACGACGCGGGGTACGACGGCACCTTTTGGGTCATCCGCACAGCATTGTCGACGTTGATGTACGATTCGCTGGATTCAGTGCGGGCTGACGAAATGGCTCGGGCGATTGGTCAGACAATTGGCACAACCATCGATCGCACGGCGGAACTTCCTCAATTGGAGCGTCAGTGTCTGGCAGCCCTTTGTCAGCATCTGTACCGAGTGATCGTCCGATCAGCAGCGGCGCAACCGCTGTTGGCCGGTCCGCTGTACAAGTCCATCTCCAAGCAAGCCATGCGTTACCTCGAGAAGGGCGTCATCGAAAAGATGAACGTCGATCTTCTGTCGGCCGTATTGCCGGAGATCGGCGAGGCGTGGCCTGAGTTTGAAGACATGATCCAATGGACCATCAACTCGACCGACCCGCTGATTGTCCTGCGAGTGGTGGAACTATACGAAGATGTGACGGATACGTCGCTGCGCGATTTCCTCGCCGATCGACTACTTCGGCGAGCCGGGATCTATCCGGGATCGCTGAGTGTGGACGAGGTGGCGCGCCGAGTGCGCGAGGCGATGGGCGCGAGACATGTCATCACTGGACGACATCGCTGGAAACAGCTGGCTGATTTGGCCGAGGACACACTGGCCGAACCGGATGCTCCTAGCGACCCAATCGATCCCATGTTGCAGCAGGTCGTCGACTTGGTCCACGCCAATACGTTGGCCTGCGCTTTGGCGCAGGGAGAAGTCGGGTACGCGAGTTTCGACGAATTGAATCAGAACGGTCCGCCTAAACTTGCTGCCAGGGCAAAGCTAGGTGGTGGGCCTCGAAGTCCACCACGACGACGTGGCGGCATGGGTGGCGGCAACTCGCAACTGCAAAACGTGATTCAGTACATCAGCCATCTGACGGCCCCACACAGGCTGGCCGCGCACCGTCCCATGCATCTTCGTCATATCGCTGCGTTCGCCTCGCAAGCGGTCGGATTGGAGGACGGGCATGCCGAGAAACTGGCTCGTTATCTCATGATGCCTAAGAACGACGACGAACACAATCTGGTGCTGCAGCATGCCGAAGCGGTGACTCGCTGGCAAAACGTACGGTTGGCTCTCGCGGATCAAGTCCTGGAAACCCGCGTCCACGAGGAGCGAATTCAGCAACTATTCTCCCGCGTCGTCGGTAGGAATCTCGAACTGAGCGGTGACGATTGGAAGCAACAAGCCTACGAGGCGATGATCCGTGACGTGATGGACGATCTGGCTTCTGCGGAGCACCACCAAGTCGGCGCAGGTCGGATCTACGACGATGCTAGCATGACGCTACGCGACTTGTACTCGACGCAGGCGAGATTGCTGGGGGTCCTGCCCGAACAATACGATGCCGCGGAAAGCCCAACGCAAGTGCTCCGTCTGATCATCAGTCGCTACGCCGCCAAATTGGGCGAGGGCAACCTGTCGGACGAAGCTCTCCAACACATCGCCACCTTGCCACATCAGTTCGCCGCCGTCGAATACATGGGAGCGAACGATCTGGAACGGACGGTCCTGCTGCAGAAGGTCTGGCTCCGCACGCTGGCCTTTGGCACCGCAGACAAACAAACAGAGAAGGCGGACCAAGCGGAGGCTCTGCTCGAAGAATTGGAACAGGCCGATGACAGGTCCGACAACATGTTTGCCCAACTCCGCAACGGCGAACGAGCGATTCTCAAAGAATGGCTGCTGGCGAGCCCGCTGGACTGAAACCGTACTCAGCTCAAAGCGATCCAGACTCAGCGATGGCGATTCCAGGCCAACGCCAGTGGAGCCGCCGCGACTGGGGCAACGGACAGAGCTAGTATTCCACACATCAGCACGATTGCCGAGATCGTCGTCGACGGCCACATAGCAACCGCTACGATGGCGCATGCTAGAAGCCAAATGCCAATCGCAAGGACGATTGCTCTTTGTCCGACAAACCGGCGCAGCCGCGCCGCTACAAACGCGTAGGCGGATACAGTCATCAGTGCCATTCCGCCACAGAAGACCAGCGGTTGTACCAACGGCAAGGCCCACGTCGGAATCAGTGAAAAGTTCTTCAAGATGAATACGCCAATAATACCGCCCCAGAAGACGAGATTTGCGACACTGAACAACCACTGCCGTCCGGTCAGCATTAGCGTCGCCGTCCAACTGCAGATCGCGTACGCGAGCCACAGCGAGCCGACCACCTGCAGCGCAGGGACCCAAACGGGCATGGCGGTCACCTGCTCCTTCAACGCGTCTAACGCCGCTGAATGATGCCCCAGTGCGGCAGAACCCAGTATGCTGACGGCAGCGCCGGTCACCAGAACCAGCCAGACGACCATGATGCTTTTCGTGGCGGCTCGCAACACGACGAAGGCCAACTGGGAATCACTCAGTGGACGAGTCGCCATGAAAGTGGTGAAACTATCCTTGCCGCCTTGGCGGTTGCCGATGAACGCCCCCACGAAGATGCCGCAAAACAATGGCCCCATGAACAATGTGGCACCCAACATAGCCTCGAATTCGTCATTCACCGCGCTCCGTCCGATAAGGAGGACAATCGTGGGAATCGCAATGATCGCCGCAGCGATGCCCGGCAAAACCAGCCCTCGCGGGCGCCATTCGGCCCAGAACTGTGCGGCCAGTGCGGAACGGAATTCGCGTCGTCGCATCGACAGCAGCCCGACCACGCGATTGTAGACCTGCTGGATGTCTGGCCAGGGCCGCGTGCGACCGCATCGATCACTCGCCACGCTTACCACCGCGAATGTGTACGCCGCCGCAGCAAAAAGGCCCATCGTAAGCAGTTCGCCGAGCGTCGGTTGACTCCACATTCCGCCGTCCCAATAGACTCTGCTGAACCAGGTGATCACCAAGATCACGCCCGTTAACCAGGCTGCCATCTTCCAGAGCCGAAAGTCGGGCAGCGACCAAATTCCCGCCGCGGCGACCGCCAGCCCTGTGGCGAAGAAAGCACTTGTCCCCAATAGCGAGAAGTCCGCTCCGATCAAACCATTGCAGAGACTCGCCGAGACCAGACAGATCATCGCTGCGGCCAGCATTCCAAGAAGCATCTTCCACGCGACCAAGGCCCAAGTCGGTACCGGCTTGGTGTACAGACGATGGTTGAAGCCACGAGGGACGTCGAACAACGGAGGAATGAGCGCAAACGCCGATGCGACAAATCCCAGCGGAAAGACCAGAATGCGGCCTTCGGGATCTCTGGCCCACTCTTCCACGGAAAGCCCCGCAAGCGATAGAACCCAACTGCGAAGTGCCACCACGCCCACGATGCCCACCGTGACGGTGAGTATCCACAGCCAACTGCGTCGAACGAACTCCCAAGTTATTGCCTTGGCGATGGAATACATGCTCGATCTCTCCGATATGGCTCAGGCCGGTCAACGGCCCATCTCAGTCCTGCGCGTGGGCAACAAAGATGTCATCCAGTGATGCCGGGCCTTCTTCCACGATGCTGGCGCCGGCGTCGGCAACTGCCTTCCTCAGTCGTTCAATCTCGCCGTTGGAAGTGATCGTCCATTCGTGTCCCTCCCCGGTGCACGCGAGTGTGCCGGGCAGATTCGGTGGACCGGCCTGCGGTTCGGCGAACCGCACAGTCACTCGCCGGTGGGCAGAAACGATCTTGCTCAGTTCGTCACTCAAGATAACTTTGCCCTCGTGGATCATGGTCACGGAATCCGCCACACGCTCGACTTCCTCCAACAAGTGCGAGGAGAAGAACACGTTGCGTCCTTCATCGGCAACAGTCCGGATAATTGCAGCGAGGATGTCGCGCCGCACGATTGGATCCAGACCCGATGACGGTTCGTCCAGTACCAGCAAATCCGGACGATGCGCCAAAGCGACCAGCAAGCCGGTGCGCGCCCGTTGACCACGTGAAAGCTTCTTGATGCGCTGCTTTTTGCTTAACTCGAATGTCTCCCGCAATTCCTCCGCAAACGTCTGATCCCATTTCGGATAGAACGCCCGGGTGTAGGTCATAAGTTCCCCAATACGCATCCAATCCGGCAGATCGCGGTCTTCCGACAGGTACCCGATCCGACCTAGTACACCCACCGGGTCCTTCACGGGATCCAATCCAAAAACCCGCACAGATCCCGTCTGTGCCTTGAAAAGCCCGAGCAAATGCTTAATCAGCGTCGTTTTGCCGGCGCCATTCTCGCCCACCAGCCCGGATACGACTCCGGGCCCCACGGTCAGTCTCACATCATCAAGCGCCGTTGTCTTGCCGAACCGACGTGATAGGCCGCTGACTTTGACTACATTTTCGCTCATCGTCATCTCTCCCGAACTAGTCTTCCTCTCCCTCTAGAAGAGGACCGGGGTGAGGGGCAATTATCCACTCTTCATCTGCTGACCGCGCTGCCGGACCAGTCCTACCAATACTTCCATGTCCACGTTCATTTGCCGCGCCTCGGTAAGCAGCATGTCAATGCGCTCGTTCAGTATCCGGTTTTGTTCCCGTCGCGCAAGCGGCGAACCTGATTCCGATACGAAGACTCCGGATCCCCGACGAGTGACAATCACCCCCGCCGTCTCCAGCTCTCGATACGCACGCGCGACCGTGTTCGGATTTACCAGCAACTGTTCAGCCAACTTGCGAACCGGCGGCAACTGTTCGCTTGGTTCCAGTCGCCCCGACGCGACCAAGTACTTGACCTGGTTCACAATCTGCAAATAGATCGGAACACCATCATTGCTGGAAACGCGGATTTGCATCGCATCTACCTCGTTCGTGCAACAGCGTTGTTACTGAACGCCACGCATTGGATAATTGTATTAATACACTAGTACAATGGGCGAGTCAATAGTCCACGAATGAGTTTCTTGAAATTCTCGCGAATTCATCGCTCCTACCGAAACGCGAGAGGTAGCTCATGGCCAACTTAAGCGGGAGCATGACACGTAAGCGAAGCGGTCATTCGGCCTTAATCCGAGGGCGAGGGGCTGCACGAAAGAGCCACACGCTCGCACCGCGGGATGAACGAACGAGGGCTCAAGCTAGGGGATTCGTTCGATCGTGTTTGCCGCGTCCTTAGACTCTTCGCCGACGTCGAGGTGTTTCGCGGCTGCGTCACCCCATTTCGATCCGAGTACATCTTGCAGAGACAGACGCAAATCGTCTCGGTTCTTCTCGATCTGGCGATTGATTTTCTTCACTAACTTTGGACGCCGTTTGGCGATTTGGTCTTCCAGCACCTCGCGAACGGTGTGGCTTAGCGGGCTGACAACGGATCTACCCAAATCGCTCACACGCCGAAGACGAAAGTCGACGATCTGCAGGTCAGCATCGGTGACGACAGGATCAAGAACCACGGCCGGTGGCAGCTTCGTCGGATCCAACTCCAAACCCACATTGCAACGCACACGTAGTCGCACGCTGGCGTCCGCGTCCGCACTGATGCTTATCAACTGCACGCCGTACTGCCACTGTGAAACGCGTCCGAACACCTTCAATGCTGCATCGACCCAAGCATCAAATTCAATGCGGCCTTTCGTTACCTCGTGGACGTTTTCCAGGCGTACCTGGAACTGCTGTTCGGGGTACGCCAGACTAATGTCATATCGCGTCCAAGTCCCGTGGTTCACTTCCTTCTTGCGCCGTTTCGTCTTAATTTGAAGCCCGTCCCGCCAGACTCTGACACCGGCCCACATCTCCGTCGTTTTCCCCCAGTCCTTATCGTCTTGGTATCTGTGCGGGATGTTCTCCAAGGCGATGCGAGTAATCAGGTCTTGTAGCTGTTTCGATGATCCACTTAATTCAATGGGTTGCTCGGCGGGTTTTGGCAAAGGTATGAGTTCCGGCGGATCGGGGAGGGGGCCTTGCTGGGACCGAGCTGATCCGCAAGGAAAGAGCAAGCCCAAGAGGCAAACCAGCAGAATTGACTGTCGTGACTCGTAGCTCATGGGTTCAGATCCAGCAGATTTCCGTATGCATAGATTTAGCGCAAGATTACGCACATTCGCCCTAAAGGGAAAGTCCAATCTCTCCCGCCCGCCCAAGCCGGCTAAAAATTGGGCGCAAATCAGGCTATGATGTGGGTTTGACGCACGTTCCGAGTCGTCGCAGCAAGAGTACCAATATGATCCTCGTCTTGGACAATTACGATTCGTTCACCTACAACCTCGTTCAGCGATTGGGCGAAATTGACTCGTCCTTGGATATCGAGGTCCACCGCAACGACAAGATCACCATAGACGAAATCGCGGCGAAACTGCCGACCCATCTGATCGTCTCGCCTGGACCGTGTACTCCCAACGAAGCCGGAATCTCGGTTGAATGCGTTAGCCGAATGGCGGGCAAGCTCCCGATCCTGGGAGTCTGCCTGGGGCATCAATCCATCGGTCAGGCGACTGGTGCTACGATCGTTCGCGCCAAGCAGTTGATGCACGGCAAGACCGACAGTATCCACCACGACAACAAAGGCCTATTCGAAGGGATCGAGAATCCGTTCACGGCCACTCGATATCACAGCTTGGTGATTCAGCCCGAGACGCTTGGCGACGAGTTCGAAGTGTCTGCATGGGCCGATGCACCGGCGGGCGGGCGGGAAATCATGGGAGTGCGGCACAAGGAATACATGCTGGAAGGATGGCAGTTCCATCCGGAGAGCTTCCTAACCGAATGTGGCCACGAATTGCTTCGACGTTTCTTGCAACAGGGAACGCCATGATCGACGTTTCTGATGCCCTTTCGTTGATCTTCGAGCGGGCGAGCCGCCGACCGCCTGCGAAGAAGCCGGTTGGTCAGGCAGTGGGACTTGTCTTGGCCGAAGATGTGGCCAGCGATATCGACTCGCCACCCTACGACAAAGCCTTGATGGATGGCTACGCCGTCGTCGCTTCCGACTTGCAGAGCGGTACGGCCGAATTGCAGGTGTTGGAGGAAGTCGTCGCTGGTGCCACGCCCAGCGAGGTGGTTGTTCCGGGGACTGCCACGCGCATCATGACGGGCGCTCCGATGCCCGACGGTGCCGATGCGGTGGTGATCATCGAGAACACGGAACTAGTCGGGTCTCCCCAGTCTTCGGTGGTGCGAATCCGCGACGATTCCGTCAAACCAGCCCAAAACATCATGCGGCAAGGTACGTCTCTTCACAAGGGAGACGTAGTTCTGCACAAGGGACGCCGGCTGGCCGCACACGACGTAGGAATCATGTCGGAAGTGGGCCGACACGACGCGTTGGTCTACCCGCAGCCTTCGGTCGCGGTGTTGGCAACCGGAAACGAACTAGTCCCGCCTGATCACGTGCCAGGAGCGGGCCAGATCCGCAACAGCAACGGGCCCATGCTGTGTGCGTTGGCGGACAAGGCGGGCGGTGCGTCCGTCGATTTGGGCATCGGAAGAGATGACGAGGCCGAACTGTCACGACTGGTTCGGCGGGGTCTGCAAGAAGATGTCTTGGTACTTTCCGGCGGCGTCTCGGCCGGCGTCCTGGACCTCGTGCCGAAGGTGCTGGAAGATGGCGGCGTCGAACGCGTTTTTCACAAGGTGCGTGTGAAACCCGGTAAGCCGTTGTGGTTCGGAGCGGTTCCCGGCACCGCTGGCAACACGCTAGTCTTCGGACTACCAGGAAATCCCGTGGGCACGTTGGTTTGCTTCGAGCTATTCGTTCGCCCCGCACTGAGAGCCATGGCCGGCAAACAAGCAGATACCCATCCCATGGTGGAAGCTCGCTTGGCACGCCCGCACAAGCAGCGCGGCGATCGGCCGACGTACTTCCCGGCAGTGCTCCGCAACGAATCGGATACGACGCTCGTCGAACCGCTGAACTGGCATGGCTCGGCCGACCTGTCCACGCTTGCTCGCGCGGATGGTCTTGCCTTGTTCCCAGCGGAGAAAACGCGTTTCGAGGCCGGCGAGTCCATCACTGTCTTGTTGCTGGACTAGCCGGCGTTCGAGGAACGAGTGTCACAAGAATAGTAGTCGTCACGCTCCGCCGTGACGTCATGTCATCACGACGGAGCATGGTGACTACACTGCGGTTGCAGCAGACGTTGATCGAACGACGCGAAGTGGCCTCCCATGATTCAAATCCCGGAACGAGATACCCGACGAACGGCTCTCACAGTCTTCTTGCTTGTGATAGTTGTTTCTGGGCTATTCCTGTGGTTTTTCGGCAAGGCGTTGTTCACGTCGCGATCCTTTGTGTTTCGCGACGCGGCTCATTACTATTACCCGCTGTTTGAATGGTCTAGCCGCGAATGGTCGCGTGGGCGAGTTCCGTTGTGGAACCCACAGGAGAACTGCGGTGTCCCCGTGGCTGCCGAGGCTACGTCCAGCGTTTTCTACCCTGGAAAACTGCTGTTCGTACTGCCGTTGGACTTCGCATCCAAGTACAAACTGTATATTGCGGGACATGTGCTACTGGCGGCGGCGGCAGCCTATTATCTGGCGCGACAGTGGCAGTTGTCTCGAATGGCGGCAGGGCTTTGTGCCGTTTCGTATGCCTTCAGCGGCAACGTCCTCTTTCAATACTGCAACGTCGTCTTTCTGGTCGGAGCAGCCTGGCTGCCGTTATCGCTAGTCGCGGCTCATCGAATGTTCGTAGCCCGACGTCTGCGCTGGTCGCTGGCCTTAGCAGCAATACTGTCGCTGATGGCGCTGGGAGGTGATCCGCAAGCGGCGTACCACGCAGGATTACTCGCGGCGCTATACGCCGCGTTACTCTGGCGAGCGGAGCGACGAGATGCGAAAAGATATGACACGCAGGACGCGTGTTCGGACATCGCGTCAGCTCAAGATGGCTTGCACACTCGCGGCCGGGCATGGGCAAGAAACCGCTTTGCCTTGCTCACAGCGGCGGCGGTCGCCGCAGGAACGCTGTCGGCTGTCCAAATCTTGCCGTCGATCGAATGGACACGGCACAGCGCACGGGCGGCATTTCAGTCTCCGCGAAGCATCTACGAGATACCGACGCATCTGGCCCGAGACAGCAACCACGCGTCAATCCGGGACGGCCTCTTGGGTGCTCCCGCGCATGGAACTCATCACGAACACATCTACCACTTTAGCATTGCCCCTTGGCGTCTGCCCGAGTATGTATGGCCGAACTTCTCCGGCCGCTTGTTTCCTACCAACCGTCGCTGGACGAACGCGATTCCCGCTGAAGGCCGCGTTTGGACGCCCTCGTTGTACATGGGCTTGCTGCCATTCATCCTGGCACTCTGGTGTTGGCGATTGCGGGGTGGGACGGCTCACATCCGCTTGGTCTCGTGGATGTCGTTATTGGCGATACTAGCGAGTTTCGGTTGGTATGGAGCGGGTTGGCTGATACACGAGTTTCGCTACTCGCTACTTGGTGCGAAGGCTGACGATGTGCTGATTGGCCAGCCTGTTGGTGGACTCTATTGGCTACTGGTGACTGGCTTACCTGGTTATGCCTATTTTCGATATCCCGCAAAACTCTTGGTGATCGCATCGCTGGGGCTCAGCGTGCTGGCAGGTCGCGGGCTCGACCGTCTGTTCAAGAACGGTCCGGGAAGTTTGCGCCGCATTCTCTTCGTCTTGGCATGCGTCAGCCTTGTGGCAACGCTCGCGACTTTCACCATCGGCGCTCAGTGGAGCCGCTGGATGGCAAGTGAAACCGCCCCCGTCGACGCCCTATTCGGGCCGATCGACGCCACGGGTTCCCTGTCAGATCTGAGAATCGCATTCCTACACACGACCTTATTGTGCATTGCCATATATTGTTTGCTCTCATGGGCCCGACACTCAGGCAGAATCAAGATTGCTTTCCTTCTCGTCACTGTAACAGCGTTTGACCTTGCCATTGCCAACGGCTGGATGATCCCCACGGCGCCGATTCGACACTGGCAAGATAGCTCGCACTTCGCAAGTAAGATACAGGAAGGCGAGGCAGGAGACCGCGACGCAGAGCCATTCCGGGTCTATCGTGGGACAGCGCAGAGCTGGTTCCCTTCAACCTGGGCGAAGAGCAGCTCGACGGACCGGCAACGACAAGGCTTGGCGTGGGACGTCGACACGGTGTATCCCAAACACCACCTTCGCACCGGTCTGCCGCTTGTCGAATCCTATGGAACACTCTCGTCCCACGACTACCAGACGCTGCTGAACGTTGCCCGGCGCCGCGGGCCGAAGCGGCCGGACGGAGTGTCTGAACCGCACGCGGCGTTGATGAATGCCCTGGCGATGAAATACATCATCTCGCCACGTGGTTTCCAGTATCCGGGAACCCGACAGATCCACAGCCAAGACGAACAAGACGCACCACCCAACGCTGCTCTGTGGCTGAACGAGGACTGCTCGTCACGGGCGTGGATCGTTCACGAAGTTGAGACTCTGCCGCCTTTGCACCAACCGAATCCGGCAACAATCGCGAGTCGGACTAGAAAAGTGCTCTTTCCTGACGGGCGACCACGCGATTTGCGTAAAACTTGCGTGGTCGAAGCCGCTATGCCGGATGCAAACGTAAACGTCGCAATGACGAATCAGGGGCTACAGCAAGAATCTTGCGTTATCGCCGTTGACGAACCGCATCGCGTCGAGGTCGTAGCCGACTTGGAACATCCTGGTGTGCTGGTTTTGAGCGATTTGTACTATCCAGGATGGACTGCTGAAGTGACGAACGAGTCAGACGGACGGCAGACGCGCGTTCCCATTCTTCGCACGAATCGCGTCATGCGAGGAGTGTGTCTTCAACCAGGCAAGCAGCGCATCGTCTTCTCCTATCGCCCCACGACCGTTCGTTGGGGGGCGATCGTCAGCCTAGCTGGTTGGATTGCAGTGGCGATCGTCGCCGCGTTCTGGATCGGGAAACGAGCCCGGCGGAAAGGGACGCCCACCTCCCGACTTAATTCAACATGAACCCCGCCGCAGCCCAGGCTCCGCTCGAGTCGCCACTGCCCTGAATCCGAAGCTGGAGCGTTTTGTGATCAGGTGGAATGGGGACGTCGATCTGGCAGCCCTGCGTGTTGCAACCGAACGTCCGGGGTTCGCTGGACGTCCAATGCACCTCGTCATCCAACAAGATTTCGTACGGGCCGACCTCTTGCCAACCGTTCGCCAGTCCGAGGACTGCAACAAACCGCGTATACGACGGATCGAGTTCGTATGTGATCGACGTTCCTACTCGAACGCCGAAACCGGTGTCGAAGGGATAGCTGAGTATTTCCAGGGGGGAATCGTCGGGGAGCTTGCCCGGAAGTAGTTCCACGGGTTTGTCGCGGTATACTGCGTTCGTAGGTTTCAGTGACGTTAGGAGCACGTCCGGCTTGATCGGCAGTTCGTTCCGAGCGAGGCCCTCAATGAGAGGCCGCATTGCCACCGATCCCCAAAGGATGCCCGCCGGCTTGAGGTTTTCGCCACCCTGGGGAGTAACTACGAGCGATAGCGTCACTTCCTCGTCAATGTATTTGCCCAGCACCCAAACACGATCGTGCAGGGCGCCCGGCCCGACGTTAGTGCCCAGATTTCCGTTCAATGTCGTCGCGTGTGGTTCGCCGTCGATCAGTAGTTGGATGCTATGGTGCGTCGAGTCCGTCGTGTCGCGGCCTGCGGCGGCATAGATGTAGGCATTGGATAGGGCGACAGGCACACGACGCGTGAACGTGATCGGTTCTGCATCCGCAATGTTCTTGGCTGCATCAGGCGTCAGCGCCATCACCCAACGGCCCTCGCGAGCGTTCCACCAGGTACGGCCACTCATCCGCTGCCGCGTCGCATCGTCCGCCGTCCATCCGTCCAGTGGTGCAAACCAGCGGGCAAAATCGAATGCCGGCTTTTCGATTGCAGAAGGATCGACGCTGACCCACGGCATCAGCCAATCGACATGGTCACGGATGTCCAGCGGATCGGTACCCGCAGGCCGCCCTTCGTGTCCGAATTCCGTCACCAACGTTAAACGCTGAGTTCCTTGGATATTGATTGGGCCAACCTTTGTCGGCTCTTGCGATCCCGTCAGATAGCCGCTGTGAAACAATTGAGGGCCGCTCACTGCATCGCGATGGATGCGGCACCGAACGCAGCCTCCGTCGCCGACTGAACTGTCCAGTCCCGTTTGAACGTAGAATTGGCGCGCGTGAGGCGGCAAGTCAAACGTGATTTCCGTGTGCGAGTGCATTCCAATGCCCAGGTCGGCCGAGATCTGTCCGGCATGCAGCGTCGTTCCAAGAACGTTCCGGTTGCGCTGCCAGGGCCACCGATGCAGTGCGGTGCGGTACTCGACGTTGGACACGGGAAGTAGCGAGAGCGGGATCTCATCGCGACGTCGGCAGGTACGAAAAACGACTGCCTCGTCGTCCAGCCGAATCGCATCCAACGCCCACGCAGGCTGTATGGCGAAGTTCCTAGTCCTCAGTCCGTCGTTGAATTTCGTTTGAGCCATGGATCGTGGGTAGGTGAATCGACCGCCGCTGATTGTGCTGATGCACACGATCAGGTCGTCTGGCCCAGTGCCTGGCCATGTTGTGTCGTCCAGCAGGGCTGCGATACCGTCACGCTGTGGAAAGTGGAGTTCCGCCACCTCGTACAGCCCGACCTCGAGGATGCCGGATTCGGTCAACGCGCGAATGCCACCTTGGAGCCAGCGCATGCTCCTGGCCGTCATCTCGCTTCCGTTGCGGTAGACGATAAGTCCAGGACGATAGGATCGATGCCGGCCGGGCACCGAGACGATCCGTCTGACAGACGACTGTCGTACGCGGGCCTCCTTGGATTCACGGCCTGGAATCGGTAATGTCCCTTCCGGGAGGACAATCAGATGTGGATGGACTTGCTCGTTTGGCTGAAGGTCGCCCGATCGCACGACTTTTCCTGGTAAGACGTCGCCGTTGGCGAACTCGACATAAGACCCTCGCAACACGGATTCGACGGTCATGTCGCGTACGACTCGGACCGGGTTGCCCGGATCGAACAACTGAGTGCCCTGAAGCGTCGGTTTCTGATTTGGATCGTTCAAATCGCCGATCTCGCTGCCCGCGATTTGCGTTCCGTCACGGAGCATTGCCCAGTAGCGGTCGCTGCCGCTGGCGGCAAGAACTGGAAAAGTCAGAAGTATCAGCAGCGCAACTGATTGGCCGTATCGTCTCACCACACCCCCGCGGTGGACGCGTTTCGTATTTGATGCCATGAAAGACCTCGTATGCGTTTCGTCCATGCTGATCTGCTCGAAATCGCAGAATGGTATGGACAGCTTCCCTATGAGAGTAGAATGATGGATGAATCAGTCAAGGACGCTCCCGCCAAGTTGGTGTATGCACATGAATGAGATTCCCGTTGGCAAACTGCCGCCGCGTTTGCTCGAAGGCCTACTGGACCGGAACAAAGCGACGGACCCACGAGTCATCGAGGGGCCGGGCGTCGGCAAGGACGCGGCCGTAATCGACATGGGTGATCGGTATCTGGTGGCGAAGACGGACCCGATCACCTTTGCCACCGACGAGATCGGCTGGTACGCAGTCCACGTGAACGCCAACGACATCGCATGTTGCGGTGCCGTCCCGCGCTGGTTTCTGGCGACGCTGCTGTTGCCCGAAGATGGTACCACGCCTGAGTTGGTCGAGGCCATTTTCCAGCAAATTGCCACGGCCTGTGAACAGCTTGGGATTTCGTTGTGCGGAGGGCACACAGAGATCACCTTCGATTTGAAGCGGCCGATCGTTGTCGGGCAAATGCTCGGAGAAGTCGCTCCGGATCGCTATGTGATGGCGACTGGCGCCCAGGTTGGCGACGCGATTCTGTTGACCAAGGGGATTGCCATCGAGGGAACGGCAGTCATCGCCAATGAGAAACGCGACGAGCTTCGTGATGCGATGTCCGAGGCCGAACTTCAGCGTTATGCGAGTTTCCTGCACGAACCCGGAATTAGCGTCGTGCGCGATGCACAACTGGCCCTGGAGATCGGCGGTGTTCACGCACTGCACGATCCAACCGAAGGCGGCGTCGCTACCGGACTGTGGGAATTGGCACAAGCATCCAACGTCGGTCTTCTGATTGACGAGCAGCGGTTGCCCATCCTCACGGAATGCAAGTCCCTATGTGACCATTTCGGTTTGGACCAGCTCGGCGTCATCGCATCAGGTTCTTTGCTGATATCTGCGGCGGCGGATCAGTCCCAAGAGATTGTCGAACGACTAACCGCAGCCGGGATCGACGCAACACTGATTGGCGAGGTGGTACCGGCCGACCAAGGCTGTCGGATGCGTTCCGCCGATGGAACACTCCGAGCGCTACCTGAATTTCCACGCGACGAAATCACTCGTCTCTTTGAATGACGCTCGCTGGCCAGCGGATTCTGCCAATCGTACCGATGATATCGTTCGTCACGTCTCGCGCGTGCGAAGAATTCTCCAGCCCATCCCGTCGTCGGCCGCTCAGACGCAAGCCCTAACCAAAGCTTAACCGTGTCCTATCCTTGTATGAAGGCAGGCCGGCATGATTCGAAGTAGCAAAGGAGGGCAGCGTCTTGACGCGGAATAGTTACACGTACGTTGATGAGCAACGCAAGTCGACTCGGTTTGTCAAAGAGCCGGAAACCGCGTACGCGATGGTCTTTCATCCTGTCCTGGAGAATTTGTCCGCCGAAGTACACGACGAATCGCTGGGCGGGATGGGGCTTGTGTTGGAGGATGCGACCCACTTCTGCGTCGGCCAAGAGGTCGAAATCGCTTATCTGGATAGCCGCTTCAAAGCGGAGGTGCGCCACGTCAGGCCACACGACGAGGGCAGGTTTCTCGTAGGCTTCAAGTGCGAATCGGTGGTCTAGATCCCTCGCAAATCGAAGCCGCGCGTGGCCAAAAAAGAAAGCGAACGGACCCCATACGGGGTCCGCCGCTGGAAGTCCGATCCCTAGGATCGTTGGTAGGCCCGTCGAAACAGACTGACAACAACCGGTCGCTTACGCCTCGGCCAGTGCCTTTTCGGCGGCTTCGCGCACGTACTGTTCGGACGCATCCCTTCGAGTGTCGCGGAGGTATTTGTAGATCTTCTCCGCGTCGCTGTTCTTGCCAGCCGCTGCCAGGTTCTCGGCCAGGACCATGCAATTCTTGGTGGCTTGGACGCGTTCCCAGCCGGGTTTGGCATCGGCGGCCTTGACCAACAGGCTGACTGCACCAGCGTCGCCAATCTTGGCCAGTCCCGCGCCAGCCGCGATACGGACTTCACGGTCCGAGTCGCCCAACGCGTCCTTGAGAACACTTGCAGATCCAGCGTCGGCCAGCGCTGCCAGAGTGTCTATAATGGTCAGTCGGCACTTGCCTTTGGCTTTGGACGCTGCTTCGCGCAGCACGTCGGCCGCGCCGTCTTTAATCGCCGCCAACGCCATAGCCGCCGGATCGCACAACGCTTCGTTCAAGAGCAACTTGCCCAGCGCGTCAACGGCTTCTCGACGTCCAGCCCATTGCAGAGTCTGGCAGAGGAACGACTTGTTGTAGTCCGAGTGTTCGCCCGATAGCTCCGCTGCCAGCACGTCGCAGAATGCCTTTCGCGCCTTTTCGTCCTTGACAACCAGCGTGTGATTCACCACGCAGTGCAAGGCGTAATGCGGCTTGGCATCTTCAATGGTACCGGGCTCGGCGAGCATTTCGACTAGCCCACGAATGTTCTCGACGCCGCCTTCGTATATGGCCGCGACTGCTTTTTCGATCTTTTCCTTATCGATGTTCTCGGTGAACATCCCCCGGCCGTCCGGATCGGGCATCTGGTCGACCAAGGCTTTGAGTTTATCGGATACTGCCATGGTATATGCTCCTTCCACTTGACTGGTATGACTTACAGACGCCA
>CAZUAH010000079.1:0-38389 GCA_964617665.1 uncultured Pirellulaceae bacterium | reverse complement strand
CGGACAGCGTCGAGTGGGCGGATGGCTCGAAAGCGGAGTATGACCGATTGATGCAACTGATGGTCGACTGCAATATGGCGACCAAGTTGAACGAGCAGAAGCGGCCCAACAGCTTTGCATTCCGCAGCGATCCCAGCGACGTGGCCCGAGTCGAAAACCGCACATACATCGCCTGTAAGAACCAGGAGGATGCGGGCCCGACGAACAACTGGATTGATCCCGACGAGCTGAAGAAGACTATGACGGATCTGTACACGGGCTGTATGAAGGGCCGCACGATGTACGTGATTCCCTTCTCGATGGGGCCCATCGGATCCCCGATTTCCAAAATCGGCATCGAAATCACGGACTCGCCCTACGTGGTCGTGAATATGCACATCATGACCCGTGTCGGTGACAAAGTCGTCGAGGCACTGGGCGAAGATGGCGAGTACATTCCTTGCCTGCATTCGATCGGTGCCCCTCTAGCCGAAGGCCAGGAGGATGTCCCCTGGCCGTGCGCCCCGATCGAAGAGAAGTACATTGCACACTTCACAGAAGAGAATCTCATCTGGTCCTATGGCTCCGGATATGGCGGCAACGCCCTGTTGGGCAAGAAATGCCTGGCATTGCGAATCGCGTCCAATATGGCCCGCGAGGAAGGCTGGATGGCCGAGCACATGCTCATCCTGCGGCTCACCAATCCCGAAGGCCGTCGTTTCCACATCGCGGCCGCCTTCCCTTCGGCCTGCGGAAAGACCAACCTTGCCATGCTCCAGGCGACAGTCCCCGGCTGGAAAGTCGAGTGCGTTGGTGACGACATCGCCTGGATGAAGATCGGCGACGACGGTCGTCTGCACGCCATCAATCCCGAGTCGGGCTTCTTTGGCGTCGCACCAGGTACTAGTGACCAATCCAACCCGATGGCGATGCGTTCGTTGGACGAAAACGCTATCTTCACCAACTGCGCGGTGACCGACGACAAAGACATCTGGTGGGAGGACATGGAGGTGCCCTGCAATAAAGCCATCGATTGGAAAGGCAACGACTGGACGCCGGAGTCCGACGACGTTGCGGCCCACGGCAACGCTCGTTTCACGGCGCCCGCCGCTCAATGTCCGGTCATCTGCGAGGATTGGGAAGACCCAGCTGGCGTACCAATCGACATTTTCGTGTTCGGTGGACGCAGAACACGGACCGTTCCCCTGGTTACACAGTCATTTGACTTCGATCATGGCGTCTTCATGGGTTGCATGGCGTCGTCGGAGCCTACGGCTGCCGCGTTGGATGTGGGGCAGAAGCTGCGTCGAGACCCGTTCGCCATGCTGCCGTTCTGCGGATACAACATGGCCGACTACTGGACGCACTGGTTTGCCATGGGTGACAAACTGGGAGACAAGGCGCCTGCTATCTTCTACGTGAATTGGTTCCGTACTGCGAAGGATGGTCGGTGGCTGTGGCCGGGGTTCGGCGAGAACAGCCGTGTGCTGAAATGGATGTGCGAACGAGTCGAAGGTAAGATCGGAGCCAAGGAGACCGCCATCGGCAACATGCCGCAGGACGGAGACCTGGATCTGGCCGGCCTGGATATCGCACCGGAAGACATGGCCGAACTGCTGGCGGTGGATGCTGCAGCTTTCAAAGAAGATCTGGCCGACGGCGAGGAATACCTGACCAAGTTCGGTGACAAGGTCCCCGAGCGTCTGCGTGCCCAACTGGAGGCCCAGAAGACCCGTCTGGGGTGATGCACAAGGCAATCAACGAGATTGACGGAATCGGTGTATACTTCGCGCCCAGACCGCTGATAACGGTCATGGGCGTCAAGTATCTTCATCTCCGGATGAATGACGGTACGGATTTGTACGTCACCGAGCACGGTCTGCCGTTCACCAAATGCCTGATGCCCGAAAACCACTGGGCCGATGATGCCTGGATGCGGGCAAACAGCACGCGACTGCCTGGTACCAGCGCGCTGCACCGGGTCACGACGAAGGAAGTCGAGGGCCTGTCCAAGGAGATCGTGGTCAAGTGGAACCGCATGGGACAGGACGTCCCAGGGGAAACGCGGTCGGTCGACGCCGCCGAATTCAATAGTCCCTTCATGGAATTCAGCCTGCTGACTGAACTACGCAATACGCGTTTCGAATCGCCGGGGCACCTGTATACGCACAAGCCGTTGGCGATCTACGTTCCCCGAAAATATGTGAAAGGCGAGCAACTCGGCCGACGGCGGCACAAAATCGAAGCCATTCAGCGGAGTCACGACGAGATTCCGATCGATTGGAACCGGAATTACGCCGTCATCTACGAATGGATCAAGGGAATCGATGCCGAAGAAGCTTGCCGCAAGGGCTTGCTGGCCAGCGAGGCCGTGACCACGCTGGTCCGACGTTCGAATGCGGACCTAATCAACAAAGGTTTCACGGTCAGCGATAACAAGCCGCAGCATGTCATTGTGCGGCCCACGCCCGAAGGTCGCCTGGAGAAAGACCGAACGGGGCAGCCCCTGTACGGAATGGTCGACTTCGAGCTGTTGAAGCGGACACCCGAACGCGAAGAGAAAATGCGGGCGCAGAAACGGCAGGATTATCTGGTCCGGCAGGCGCACCGATTTGAACCGCACGAAGGATTTCCCCCGGGACTCACTCCGGTGACGATCAAGGGGGTCGATTATGTGTACGGGCAGGTAGAGAGCACCGGCGGGGCGCTCTGGGTCGTGGGTCGTGATCCCGTGCTGTTCGACTACTTCCTGCCCGAAAAATGGCGGCGAACGCATCGAGAGAAGCTCAGCACGTCGCAGGAAATCTATAAGACGACGACCGAGGACAATGTATTCCTCGTCTGGCGAGTTTCCCGCGTCGGCCAACGTCCGGACGCCGATCCATTTGTCCGAGCAGAGAAACGCGTCTTGGAGCACGGCTACAACAGCCCGTTCGAGGAATTCTCCATCGCCATGGAACTGTCGCGAAAGGGAATCGAGACCATCTACCCGCGCGCGATCTACATGACGGGCCAAAGTGCGAAAGTCTCCTCCAGTCTGGCCGATCCACGAAGATATGAGACCCACGCCGATCTGATCACGCCCGAGGGACATCCGATTCTCAGCGAACGTCATGAGTACTTGAGCATTTGGGGCTACTGGAACGGTCCCGACGAGGTGCTTGCGGACAAAGACGAGGTGCTCTACCGGGGCGTGGATGCCCTGGCGGCGTACTGGGAAGGCAGGTTGACACAACATCAATACCTTCGCTTGATGCGGACCACCAAAAAGATGTTGGCTGCGGCGAGTGTCGAGGATCTGAGCCTTCGGGGCAATCACCTACTGTTGTCGGTCGACCATTCGCAACAGCTCGCGAAAGACCCCAAAGGGGCGCCGATGGTCCGGATCTGCAACTTCGAACTCCTCAAAAGCATGAAAAACGGCTAGTAGCTCGCCCTGCGTTGCAGCGCTATGAGAGCAGGTTCTGCCAAAGCAACTTCGCCAGGGCCAGGTATTTACGATCCCGATCCTTCTGTTTCTGTTCGATGGACTCGGGCGTGTAGTCGTAGATACCCTTCCCCGTTTTGGTGCCGAAGTTTCCCTCGTCTACCAGCCGGCGAATCACAGGGGCAACTTCTGTATCAGATCGGATATCGGTGACCAGGTTTTCGTAGGTGCGACTAGTAATATCGAGCCCTGCAAAATCCATCACCTGGAATGGCCCCAGGGCCGCCAAGCGAAGGCCAATACTCCCGCGGATCGCTTGGTCGATATCTTCTGCTGACGCCACTCCACGGTCCAAGAGGTCGAAGATCTCGCGAAAGATGGCCACCTGCACTCGGTTGACGAGAAATCCGGGCACTTCCTTGTTCACCCGAACTGCCAACTTGCCAACCCGCCGATGAAAATCCACCGTGGCCTGAGTCACGGCCTCATCCGTTTTCTCGCCGGGCACCACCTCGACAAGTGGAACGATGTGAGGCGGATTGAACCAGTGGGTAACGATCGCCCGTTCGGGACGCTGCATCTTCGCCGCCGATTCGGTGATGGGAAAGCTGGAACTGTTGCTGGCCATGATGGCTTGCGACCCGACTAGCGGCTCGATTCTGGCAAACAACTCCTGTTTGGGGGCCAATTCTTCGCTAATCGCCTCGACAACGAATTGAGCCGATGCAACCGCTTCGGACTCAGATTCAAGCATTTGGATACGTTCAAGTGTCCGCGGGATCGACTCGGCATCCGTAATCCCGGCTTCGACCATTTTGTCGAGGTTGCCCCGAATTCGATCTACGGCCGTGCCGCGAGCTGCCGCGTTTTCGTCGTAGCATCTGACAGCGCAGCCCGCCGCCGCGAAAATCTGAGCCATTCCGTGCCCCATTGTCCCGAGCCCCAGAACGGCGACGGTTTCTATCGTTTCGGCATTCATTTCATTCCCAATCGTGTCGAAGACGTCTGCTGTCAGAACGCCACATAGCAAAATAGGCCCTGTAATCAGGGGGCCCACGGAGCGGGTGCCAGGGCATCTATATCGCTGACGATGTCCACTACCGCGGGAAGCCCGGACGCCAGGGCTCGTTCCAGTGCGGGGCGGATATCCTCAGGGCGTTCGACCCTCTCGCCAAAGCAGTCCATCGCTTCAGCGATCTTCGCCAGATTCTGCTCGCGGAACTGCCACATCTCTAGACCTGCCTCCTGCTTGCCGCAGTAGGCATCGACGAAGATCTCGGTCTCCTGGCTGAGTGAGTGGTTGTTGTTCACGACGAACACGACGTTGATTCCGTAACGCAGGGCAGTTTCGAGTTCCGCCATGTGATAGTAGAAGCCCCCATCGCCTGTGAAACAGATCACCGGGCGATCCGGCTGGGCACACTTGGCCCCGATAGCTGCCGGCAGCCCCCAGCCCAACGAGCCGGCGGCCCGAAGATACGTCTGATCGGGATGGTGCAATTCGATGTGGGTCGCCGTCCAAATGCCCGAATGACCGGTGTCCGATACCAGAACCGCATCTGGCGGCAAGAATGCTTCGATCTCGCGGCAGATCCGCTCGGGGCGCATCGGCACGGCGTCCGAGTTGCGGAAGGCCTCGACTTCCGAACGCCATTCGCTGACCAATTCCGCGGCCCGGTCCAACCACGGCTGGTTCGGCTGTCTGCGTTCCAGGATCGTCAACAACTGTCGCAACACCAGACGGCAGTCGCCACACAGGGAGACGACGTTGGGGTAATTGCGTCCGAGTTCATCGGGAGCAATGTCCAATTGAATCACCGGCGTGCCCTTCGGTGGAATCTGCCAACTATTGGTGACTTGGCTGCCCGTGCGGCTACCAACGAAGAACGCCAGATCGGTTTCCGCAACAAGGCGATTGGCGCAGTCGCGTGAGTACAGCCCCACGACACCTGCCGAAAGTGCATGGTTCTCGGGGATCGCCCCCTTGGCATTCATCGACGTAACCACGGGAATACCAAGCTTTTCCGCCAATTCCACGACTTCCTGCTGAGCCGACGACGCGGTGACACCACCTCCCGCGATGATGACTGGGCGCTGAGCCCCGCCCAAGGCGTCAGCCGCTTCACGAACGAGATCTGGGTCGGCAGGAAATCGAACTGCTGGGAATTGCGAGAAACGCGGCTCGAACACCATGTCCAAATCAGCTTCGCCTTCGATCGCTTGGCCGAAGTTGCCGCCGATCTCCAAATGCACCGGTCCAGGGCAACCCGTGGTCGACGCGCGGAATGCCTGACGAAGCAGATCGGGCAGCCGCGCTGGGATGTCCACCTGGGCGTTGAATTTGGTCAATGGCTCAAAAAGCGGATAATCGTCAATTTCCTGATAGACGTATCGATGCTTCGTCTCAGGAAAGCGACCACCGGTGAGGGCAATCACCGGCGAGCAGGCCAGATACGGATCGCGGAGAGCAGCCGCGAGGTTCGCAGCTCCGATAGTCTGGGCTCCGCAGACCCCTGGGCGGTGACTCGCGCGAGCATAACCGTCGGCCATGTACACTGCGGATTTCTCGCAATGCGCCGTAACCCGCGTGATTTTCATGCCTTCCATCTCCGCCAGAGCCGGCGTGACGATCGTAGGCACGAGAAAGAAGTGTGTTACCCCATACGCTTCCATGGCCTCGGCAAAGTAGCGAGAACCTGTCTTGATCGGCATGCGCGAACCTCCGTTAGCCGCCAAGTGATCCGTGGTACCCGAGCGTGGCTCGACACCAAGCGGCGAGCCTCGGGTACACCAATGGCGACCATCAGCGTACTCGTTTTTCTATAGCAGGAGAAGTCCGCGAGTTTACTTCTATTTTGTCAACGTTGGGCCGATAAGTATGAAGGAAACTCGCGACTTGGGCCTAAACGGACGAGGGCACCACCATGAGAATCGGCCTGATGAATCGACCGTGGAAGGATCTGTACAACGAGATCGCCTGGATCGACCAACAAGAATTCGACTTCGTCGACCTCACGCTCGGTCCGCCGGCAGCCGACCCCGAGGAAATCGATGCGAATGCCCTAAGGTCAGCACTGGAGGAACACGGCCTTGGCGTCGTGGTTCAGACTCCGGCCTTCATCCCAGTGGGTTCTCCACTGGCACCATCGCGTTGCTCGGCCCTCGAGGAACTGCGGCAGTGCCTGCGAGTGTCTCAGCAAATCGGGGCACCCACGTTAAGCGTGCATTTCGCCTTTCCCGAAGGGTCTTTCGCCGTCCACGATGTGGTTTCATGGCACATCGAAACACTGGCGCCCCTGTCCAAGGAAGCGGCAGACGTTGGAGTGACGGTCCTGCTGGAGAACGCCTCCCACGGCGGCCATCACCAGCTGAACTATATTTCGACCGTACTGGACAAGGTTCCGAGCCTCGGTTTTCATCTGTCCAGCGGACACGCCAAACTGGAACTTGAATACGATCGCTTTGACGAGTATGTCAAGCGGCTGGGCGATCGGCTGATGCACGTCCAACTCTCGGACAACGACGGCAAGGCCGATCAACATCTGCCTCTCGGCTGCTCGCCATCCAGCGCAATCGACTGGCCCAGCCGAATCCGACGCATCAAAAACAGTGGATACGACGGCGCGATCACACTGAAAGTCTTCCCGCCAGAACACGAATATCTGCGACTAAGCCGAGAGCTGTTGCAGAAATGGTGGGGCCAAGCGGAGCCGCCGTCGCGCAGCCGCAAGAAGAATTCGACCTGGGATTGTGAAACGCCTCCCAAGCTCCCAGCAGGTGTTTCCCAAGTCCAAGACTACGAGATGGCCTGACAACCGCGTCACAGGTTCACTTTGGCCAAATAGATGCTGGTCTTGCCTTCGTGGCTGGCGTAGTAGCTGACCCACAGGATGCCCTCGTTCCAGACCAGTCCGGGGTAGCTTGTATCACCGCCGGAAGGAAACGCGAGGAACTCGCGCAAGGTACCTTTCTCCGCATCTATCCAGCAGAGAGCGGTTCGCACGCGGCGATCGTACAGCCGGACGCCCGCGACAAATCGACCGTCGGGTAGTTGGATCATCTTGGGTCCGCCGATCTTCACGCCCAGATCCTTCCAAGTCCACTGCTTGTAAGGCGGCTTGGCGATACCCAATTGCGCTGTGGCGGTATGCGAATCACGTCGCAGAAGGCAATAGCTGGTATCGTCTTTCGTAAACACCAGCGACGTTTCGTTGGCGTAGGTTCCGCCGGGGAAAATGTCATCGGCCAGCGTGTCCCAGGTTTGCCCATCGCGAGTATGGTACAGCCGGATGAACCGTTTCGAGGCGACGCTGTAGCCGATGCTGTAACCCGCGTCTTTGTGCCAAGTGGCGCTCCACATCCACAGGTTCGGGCCGCCGATCGGGTAGGGCGAACTCCACGTCTTGCCATCCCTGGAGAACCAAGCCACCGACTGATGCGTCTGGCCGTCCTTTGGTTTGAGAAAACGCACCGCGCCGCTGAGCATAAGCCGCCCATCCGACGTTACCGACAGCTTCGCGTCTCGAACGTCGCCACCATCCCAGGCCATCAACGCTGCGGACGTCCACTGTTGTGTGTCCGTTGAGGTTAAAACCCGCAGTTTTCCCGTGTCGCATACGTGGCTCTTTCCTTCGCGAAATGCACAATACCACTGGTCGTTGAACCGGATCAAATCCGTGAATGCGTTATGCTGGGCCTGGTCCCAGATGCGACGAACTTCCACCAGTTCCGCCTTGGCCGACGATTGACCATCCACGCGGACCGGCCAGACACATGTGCTAATGGAAACAGCAATCCATATTACGAGAGTTGCTCGTAGGCCACTGTTCATCGGTATCTCCTTTCCTGGAACTAGGTCCGCTTGTCGAGCGGCGTCGTGTCACGGCACGCTTCTCGTCGCTCGTGGGCGGTGACTGAACTTGACGGGCGTGAGGTCATCCTAACCGTCAGAAATTGCCCCCGCAAGCGCGAGAACCATCGGGCGCACTCTTGGCGGACTGTTTGGTGAAACGTCACTGTATTGCATCAGACGCGCACGTTGATTCTACTAACAGAAAGACCATTCGCATTCGACAAGGCTGACACGATGGATAAACATCACCAACAGAGTTCCGCTCCCACGGCCGCAATTGTCATCGTCGTCGTTCTTCTGGGCGTCGTCGTGCTCTTGGCAGGGTGTGTGCTGGTAGGAGTGATGTTCTACAGAAACACAACCCACAAAACGATGGTCGCGCGCGAGCACGCCTTGAGGGCCGAGGCGCAAGCTCGCAAGGCTGCGGAGATGGAGCGAGAACGCGCCGAGGAACTGGCACGCGCGGCCAAACTGGTGACCGAGAACGAAACGGACGCTGCGACGGATACCGCCGAGGCCAAGTTGGATGTCACGGAGTTTCACATCGCCATCAATGCAGAAGGCCAAATGTCGGTGGATGGCGAAGTAATGGACTTGGACCAAGTGAAAGCCAGACTTCGACAACTCCGGAGTCACCCTCCTTCGCATATCGTCATCCAGGCCGATGAGCAATGCCGCATGGAATCGGTATTGAGACTGCTACAAGTCGCCGAAGAGTGCAAAGTCGATGCAACCATCGGCACCTCGCACCTTGAAGCGGAAGAGGCAGAGTAGCCGGTACCCAATTGGACTTCGTTGTACGGCGACATCGGACGGCCATAGTACTGAACACTTCTACGAGCCATTATCAGCAGCCATTCGGCTATTCTCGCAGCTATCCCCAGGTAGACCGACGAGAGCGTATTACTTGTGGCGCCAGAGAACCTGACATGTCATGTCCGACGTAGCTACGTTCGCCAGAACGTGGGCGGCCAAGAACCCACGCTCTGGCGAGCGTAGCTACTCCCGATCGCCAAATCCTCGGACATAATTTGACGCAGCCTATGGACAAGGAATCCGATTTCTACCTGCGAGAGAACCAGCCATGTCAGGTTCTCTGGGCGCGTTTTCAGAGTTGGCGATGCCCACGTTCGACACTGCTACTGCAGGAGATATTTGGATTCGACGCGTTGACCTTGGTGAGTTCTTCTCCCCGTTAACTCACCGTTTCCTGCAGCTTTTCCAGCCGAGAAACGGGGCACTACCGCGAAGGTCGGCCGTAAGTGATGCAGATGACGCACTCAGGCGTTTGGGCGTGCGATGAGCCGGCACTTTGCCGGAACGAGTCAGACGTGTCGTGCTCAAGGACCTTGCGTCTCGGACGAGGAAAGAAGAATCAAATTCCAGCGCCATCGGTAAACGTCTCCTGCCGGTACTCAGCCTGCGTAATACTGCTCCCCGGCGGTGTGCTCTTGGTTAGCCACACGTTGCCGCCGACCACCGTACATTTGCCGACGGTGATGCGTCCCAGGACGGTGGCCCCGCTGTAGATGACGACGTCGTCCTCGACAATTGGGTGTCGAGGGATGTTCTTGATAGGGTTGCCATGCTCGTCCAGGGGAAAGCTCTTCGCGCCCAAAGTCACTCCTTGATAGATTCGAACGCGGTTACCGATCACACACGTTTCGCCGATAACGACGCCCGTTCCATGGTCGACAAAGAACTCTTCGCCGATAGTCGCGCCTGGGTTGATGTCGATACCCGTACTGCTGTGGGCGTGTTCGGAAATAATGCGAGGCAGGATGGGTACTTCAAGACGATACAACTCGTGCGCCAATCGATGATTGGTCATCGCCAGTATGCCCGGGTAGCAGAAGATCGTCTCGTCGGGCGAGGTCGCGGCTGGATCGCCTTTGTAGGCGGCTTGTACATCCGTCGCGAGCAAACGGCGCACTTCTGGTAAACGGGAAAGAAAGGCGGCCGTGACTGCGACTGTGCGGTCGTCGCACTGCTCGCATCTCGTTGGGTTTGTACCGTCGCAAGCGAAGCACAATCCCCGACGTATTTGCTCAAGCAAGACGCGTCGCACCTGGTCCAAGGTGGCGCCGACATGAAAACGAAGGCTATCATCGCTGACCTCTAGGTTGCCATGGTAGCCAGGGAAAAGAACCGACCGCAGTTCCTCCACCGCATCGATCAGTGCGTTCCGGGACGGCAGCAGCCTTCGATCACGCGGAACCTCGCGTCGTCGTACGAGGCAACTATTGGCGTCACAGAGGTTATCCACTACCTCAGCAAGCGTGAGTTCGTTAGGAATTGGTTGGCCACTGAGATTCTCGGACGTTAAGGGCAGTTTGCTTTCAGGCATATCCATCTCCAGCATCGCAAATCGGACGCCAAGGTGGTCACGTGACGGGAAATAGCCGGTATCGGTACCATTGTGGTGGCACTCGGCAATGCCGCGACTCGACGGAGTCGAGGCTCATGGCGACTCGATAAATTCTAGCCGAATTCAGGCTAACGAGCGATCCGATAGCCGTTGAGGCGAGTCAAGCAGGAGGTTCATGCGCAGATCCTGAAGGCTGGAACCCAACGTGCCCGAGAAACCGTATCACGTTAGCGGGCCATCGTTGCGGCCCTTATGCCACCAGCCCCATACGAACAACATCACGGCCACTGCCGCGTATCCGCACATGTACTGCAGTACCGTGAAGAAGACGTTTGGTTCCAGTTGCCACGGGAGAAACACAGGGCCACCGGGCAAAGGCGAGTGTATGATGCCGAACGTTGTGCACAGTGCCCCGATTGCGAAGTAGATGGCGGCCAAACTCAGCCGCCGGTCCACAATTGCGGCCAGGGCCGAAGCCCAAACCAAGCTGGTGACGATGAAACCGTTGGCAAGGATGCGGATCGTCAGCAATTCCCTGCGCAAGGGACCTTGTTCCATCGCGTCCACATCGATTCCAGTCTTGCCGATGTAGATCCACGCTAGTGCTGCCAGCGCCGGCACACAAGCCAGCGCCACGGCCGCATAGTGCCGTTTGGGTGTCGCCTGGAAGCTCTGAGCCGTGATTTCAAGGCCGACGAACATCAGGATCGGATAGACTGCGGCCTTGGGAATCACTGCGTACATGTACCCGAAGTATCCGACGAGACCTGCGCTTCCGATGAACAATGCAGTCGCCAGCGTATAGGCCGCACGGCCGCCCATCTTCTTATAGGCTGGATGACCAATGTATGGTGTTGTCTGGATAACTCCGCCACACAGAGCTGCGACCACCGTGGCAAACGCCTCGACTCCGATGATCTTCCCCGTATCGTACTCGTCACCCGCGGCGGCCGCACTCTCCGTGCAATCGATTCCGCCGATCACCGTCGCCAAGGCAAACGGAATTACGATTGGCAGGTACGTAACCGTATCCTTCAGCGCCGCAACCCATTCAAAACGAAACACACTCATCCATTCATGTGGTAGCAATGCCTGCTGGGGATCTATCGCTTGTTCCGAAACGTGTCCCAACGTGCCCGTTTCCCGCATCAGATAGTAAACAGCGCCGGCTACCAACAAAGCACCCAATGCACCGGGAACGCGAAACGGCAAACGCACTTGGGCCACTAGCGTTGTCAGGATGATGGCCAAGGCGATGAAACCTACAACGGGGTATTCGAGGATTTCCACTAGCGGAAGAAAGGTGATCAAGACCAGGGCTATCGCGGCGAGCGAACCCAGCAAACCTGCACGCGGCACAACGCGGCGCACCCAGTTGGATCCAAGGGCACATACGAACTTGAACAAGCCACTGATGAAGATCGCGCAGATCCCAATGTGCCACGTGTATCGTGCTGCCAGCGTCACATCCGCCCCGTCGGGCAGTCCTTCCTTCGCCGACACGAATGCGGGACCCAGGACGAAAAACACCATGCCGAAGGTACTCGGCGTATCTAGCCCTAACGGCATTGCCGTGATGTCGTCACGGCCAGTCCTTTTTGCCAGCGACAGAGCCATCCAGAAGAAAAGCAGGTCCCCGACCAACACGCCAATCGCGGTACCCGGGATCATATTGCGAAGGGCGAATTCTGCAGGAAATTCAAAAGCGACAGCTAGCAGCCCGACGGTCAATAGCAGATCGGCAATATTGTCTAACATTAAGCCAAAAAAGGCGTTAACGTCGCCGGGCGCGGCCCATCGATATTTTTTGCTGGACACTTAGACTTCGGTAGGCACGGGGTTTGCTTAGACTGCGAATAGTGAGTGTAGATCCCGAAGTTGTGGATGTCAAAGGGCTTGCGTCAGGTGATTGAACGCGTCCCCAGAAAATGGGGCATGGTCGATTCGCAAACCGTTGGCGTCCATCGCACGCGTGTGTTAGACTGGTTTTTTGGCGGACGGAGCCTCCCAGCGACACAATCTCATCGAACTTTCTCATCTAAGGTTCGTAGAACAGTATGAGTGCCACGCTGAATGCAAAGGAGTCGGCTGGAATCCGAAGCCCTTCGCTGTCCGATTTGACCGACGAGGAGTTGCTGCTGCAATATCGCGAGACGGAAGACCGCGACCTGTTCGAGGAACTGGTTCGGCGGTATGAACGCGAGTTGTTCAGCTACCTGCGACGTTATTTGGGCAATCGAGACATGGCGGAGGACGCCTTCCAGGCCGCCTTCCTGCAAGTGCATTTGAAGTGCCACCAATTCGAGGCGGGCCGCCGCGTCAAACCGTGGCTGTACGCCATTGCTACGAATCAGGCCATTGATGCTCAGCGCCGGAATCGGCGGCATCAGATGGTCAGCCTTGATTACCTTCGTGGCAGCGACGAAGGGGATGACGAGAGGAATTTGGCCGATCTGATGGCGAGCCGGGAGCCGAGCCCGGCCGCTCGAGTCGGCAGGGAGGAACAGGACCAACAGGTACAGCGGGCCTTGAACGAACTCCCGGACCAGATGCGAACTGTTATCCATCTGGTCTACTACCAGGGTTTGAAGTATCGCGAGGCGGCCGAGGTTTTATCCATTCCCGTGGGGACGGTGAAAAGCCGGCTGCATGCGGCGATTGGGAAACTGGGCGAGGTTTGGAACCGGGATCACACTGACGAATTGGACTGAGCAATCCGATGCGCGAAGACTTGCTAGGTTACTTGCTTGACGCGCTCGACGACGACGAACGTCTGCGGGTCGAAGAGGCTCTCAGCGGCGACGTGCAATTGCAGCACGAATTGGAGGCCCTCCGAGAGCGGCTAGCGATCCTCGAGACAGAGGACGCCGATCAGGACGAACCGCCTGCCGGTTTGGTCGGTCGGACTTGTACCGTTGTTGAAGCGTACAAAGAACGACAATTGGTGTCGCTGGCTTCTGCTGCGCGCACGCAGCCCGCGGCGACTTCACGCGGCCGTTTCAGCGAGCGGCCGGAAAGGGGATCGGGCGCTCGGCGTTGGTCTCTGATCGACGCAGTCGTCGCAGGCGGCATCGTCCTGGCGTTGGCAATGTTGTTCTTCCCGGCGATTGCCAACAGCCGATTCCAGTCTCGCATCGCAAGTTGCCAACACAATCTGCAGCACCTTGGCCGGACGCTGAACGACTACAGCGAGAGTTCGCGCGGGTTCTTTCCTCGTATACCTCTCGAAGGAAATCGTGCTGTTGCCGGGCTGTATGCTCCGATCCTGGTCGAGAACCAGTATTTGACCGAGACGGATGTGTTGGTCTGCCCGGGATCCCGGTTGGCGGACAACTTGTCGCTTTGGCGAGTTCCGTCGCTGCAAGAAGTTGATCAGGCCCGTGATCGACAACTTCGCGATTTACAGCGTACGATGGGCGGAAGTTATGGCTACACGCTGGGGTATCTCGAAAACGAGCGGTATCAGACGCCGCGCAATGAAGGCCGAGCCTGCTTCGCGATAATGTCTGATGCGCCCAGTATGCACCTGCAGGGACGTCGAAGCGAGAACCATGGCGGCTACGGGCAAAACGTGTTGTTCGAGGACAATCACGTCGAATTCATCGTAAACTGCGTTGCATACGATCGATTGTTCGTGAATCGAGACGGCTACGCCGAGGCGGGCCTCGACAAGGCCGACTCTGTGATCGGAAGCAGCGCCGCGCCCCCATTCGTAGAACCGCTGAAGTTAGTCCACACGGCCATTCTCTGGCGCACCTTCTAGCCTTTCTCTGCACCGAGACAACGTCCAATACCTGCTTGATTTGCGCGCGCAACACATTCTCAACTGCGCAATACCGCGTAACCTTTTGCCTCGTCGCGCATCCTTTCAAGTATCGATCTCAAACGTTGAATGCGGGGCAATCTCCCTTGCATCAGGTCGATTCAGGGGGTAAAGATATGGTCACACCTACAAAAGAAGGGTCAGGAAAGATGGAAATTCTTATCGTGCTTGCGTTTGTCGTTTCCTGGTTTGTGCTCCAAGCGTGGATATTGCCGCGTTTCGGAGTATCAACGTGAATGAGCCAGAGTTGTGGGCCGAGTTCGGCCCAATCGCAAGAGCAGCAATCTGAACTGCGCGAGTCGGATGCCGAGACGCTTCACGAATCGGGCGTTGCCGACGAGTAAATCTCAACATCGCATACGGCGGGAAAAAGCCATGAAAGCGAATACTGCCAAAGTTCTCCAACTCGTCCTCTTGCGCGGCCTTCCAATCCTTGGGGGATTTGCACTGCTGATTCTGGCCGTTGCCTGGTTGGCCGGTGCTTTCCATCCCAAGCTCGACCCCGGACACGAACAAACGGCCGCGCGCCAGTGGTCCGGCGAACCCACATACGAAGTCCACGAAATTACGAAAGACTACATCGAAGAGACGGTTGGATCGCTCAAAGCAGCCAGTCGCACGGCTATTTCTGCAAAGGTGTTGGCGACTATCGTGGAGATCACCATCACCGCTGGCGACCAAGTGGAAGAAGGCGACGTACTCATTCAGCTTGACGCCAAAGAGCTGGAAACCCGAGTTCGGCAAGCGGAACAGCTTTCTGCAGCGGCTGTCGCCGCCCGCAAACAAGCCGAGCAAGGCGTCACCGCTGCGAACGCCGCTCGCAAGGAAGCGGAATTGGACTACAACCGGACAAAATCGCTGCGTGAACGTCAGGTTCTCCCCCAGGCCGAATTGGACACGGCGACCGCTCGGTTGGACGTTGCCAAGGCCGACGAGTTGCGTTCTCAGCAGGCGTTGAGTCAAGCGAAAGCTGAAGAGTTGCGAGCCGAGCAGGCCGTGGACGAAGCCAAGGCTTTACTGTCATACGCAACGATCAAAGCGCCCAAAGCAGGCCGGGTTGTCGATCGGCTGGCCGAGGAGGGGGACATGGCCCGCCCCGGGGAGCCTCTGTTAGTGCTCTACGACGCGGCTTCGCTACGTTTGGAGGCTCCGGTACAAGAGAGCTTGGCAGTCACGCTCAAGGCGGGCCAGAAGATGAACGTGCACATCGATGCGCTCCAACGCGACATCGAAGCCACCATCGACGAAATCGTCCCACAAGCCGACGCCCCCAGCCGATCGTTTCTGGTCAAAGCAGCCTTGCCACGTTCCTCGGACTTGTACGAAGGTTTGTTCGGCCGTCTGAAGATCCCCGCCGGAAAGCGGCGTCATCTTTGTTTGGCGACCGCGGCCATTCAGAAGGTCGGCCAACTGGAATTCGTAGATGTCGTCTCCGATAAGACGATCGAAAGAAGATTCATCAAAACAGGTCGCGAGGGCATGCCGGGGCGAGTTGAAGTATTGAGTGGTTTGGAGGCCGGCGAGCGCGTCGTACTGTACGGCCCCTCCGACGATCCGGCAATAGACGAAGAAAGGTAGGCCCGTGGCTGGCGAAAGTGACAACTCGCTCGGTCTTGAGAAGACACCCTTGATGACTCGCATCGTCGAGGTCTTCTTGCGTGGCGATGTGGCGATTCTGCTCGTGTTGGTGTCACTGGGCCTTGGTGCCGCTTCTTTGTATCTGACGCCTCGCGAAGAAGAACCGCAAATCGTCGTGCCCATGGCGGACGTGTTCATCAGCGCCCCTGGCTTGTCGGCCACCGAAGTGGAGAAGCAAGTCACTCGCCGGCTGGAGAAGCTACTCTATCAGATCGACGGTGTCGAATACGTGTACTCCATGTCCCAGCCGGGGCAGTCGGTGATCACCGTGCGTTTCGTTGTTGGCGAGGACCGAGAGAAATCGCTCCTCAAGTTGTACAACAAGATCCATTCGAATGTGGATCATACACCGCCCGTTGTGGAGAACTGGGTAGTCAAGCCGGTCGAAATCGACGATGTGCCCATTGTGATCGTCAGCCTCTGGACGGATCGAACCGACGGACCGGAACGGTACGATGATCATCAACTGCGGCGACTGGCCGAGGAACTGCAATACAAACTCCAGGAGATTGACAACACGAATCAAGTGACGGTCGTGGGCGGCCGGCCTCGACGGATTCGCATCGAACTGGATCCCCAACGGCTGGCTGGAAGGCAGACTTCGGCGCTACAAGTGGCCAACGCGCTTCGCGCCGCCAACATTCATCTCCGCAGCGGCCAGTTCGAGCAGCAGGACCAGCGGTTCATCGTGGATGCGGGCGATTTCATCCGTGATGCCAATGAGCTGGGTGATCTTGTAGTCCACCTTTCGAACAATCGGCCCGTGTACCTGAAGGACGTGGCCACCATCCTGGACGGCCCCGCCGAAGTCGAGAGCTACAGTTGGATCGGCTTCGGTCCCGCCGACAAGGAACAGGCCGACCGTGGTAACGAACTATACCCGGCCGTCCACATCGCCGTTGCAAAGAAGAAAGGCACAAACGCGGTCCGAGTTGCCGATGCCACCGAGCACATGATGGAGGAGTTGGCCACAACTCATTTGCCGGACGGCGTTTACTACCGCATCACTCGCGACTATGGCGAGACGGCCAACGACAAAGTTAACGAATTGGTCGAAGCCCTCGCCATCGCCGTGGTCACGGTGATCGGGTTGATTGGCCTGGTGATCGGCTGGCGCGCAGCGTTGGTCGTGGCTTTGGCCATTCCCGTCTGCTACAGCCTGACGCTGTTCATCAATCTGATGGCAGGCTACACAATCAACCGGGTGACGATGTTCGCGCTGATTCTGTCATTGGGTCTGCTGGTGGACGACCCGATTACGGACGTGGAAAACATCGCCCGTTACTTCGCCATGCGCATCCTGCCGCCACGCCAGTCGGTGTTGCGCGCCGTCCAGGAGGTCCGCCCGGCGTTGATCCTGTCCACACTGGCGATCATCGCTAGTTTCCTCCCGTTGGTCTTCATCACCGGCATGATGGGGCCGTATATGGGGCCGATGGCGATGAACGTGCCGCTGACGGTAGCCGTTTCTACCATCGTGGCATTTGTCATTACGCCGTGGCTGGCCATGGTGGCTCTGCGCAAGATCATCAAGAATCCAAGTGGCGACGAGACCTTTGACCTGACCAAGAGGCCATTGTATCGCATCACGCGCGCGTTGCTCGGACCTGTGATGGAGCGCCGATGGCTTTCCTGGGTCGTGTTGGGCGGCGTCGCCGTTTTGTTCTTTGCCGCCCTATTGCTGCCGGCTTTGCGGTTGACGCCGCTGAAGATGCTCCCCTACGACAACAAGAACGAATTCCAGGTTGTGGTCGACATGCCCGAAGGCACAACGCTGGAACGCACAGACGCCTTGACGCGAAAATTGGCTAACCACTTGGCCGGTGTGGCAGAAGTTCGCGACTTGACTCTGTACACCGGCATCGCCTCGCCCATGGATTTCAATGGGATGGTGCGGCACTATTTCCTCAGACGCGGTTCACATCTGGCCGACATCCGTGTGAACTTGGCGCCGAAGGATTTTCGCAAAGAGCGATCACACGAAATCCTGCTGCGAATCCGCGAGTCGCTGCAGGAGATTGCCGACAAGGCCAAGGCCAAGATCAAACTCGTCGAAGTACCGCCCGGCCCGCCCGTGCTGGCCACGATCACTGCCGAGGTTTACGGACCGCCACACGCCGACTACGACACACTGATCCGCGAAGCCCGAAAGGTCGAGGACCGTTTGGCACGCGAGCCGGACATCGTGGATGTGGACACTAGTGCACAGGACGAACAGGTACGTTGGATCTATGAAACGGACAAACCAAAGGCAGCGTTGTCTGGCGTGTCCACAGAAAACATTGCCCGAACGCTTCAACTCGCGATGGGCGGGCTGAAGACGACCGTGCTTCACCTGCCAGACGAAGTCGATCCGCTATGGATCGAACTGCGACTGCCCCGCAGGCAACGCTCGGCAATCGACGATCTGAAAGAACTGTATGTCTTAGGCGACCAAGGCCAACTCGTGCAAATCGGTGCTTTGGGACGGTTCGACCAGAAGTCCGAGGATCAGACAATCTATCACAAGAACCTGCGGCGCGTCGTGTTCGTGTACGGCGAAGTAGCCGGGCGCGCACCCGCTGACGCGATTCTGGACATGCACTTCGACCAGGTAGCGGAACAAGAACTGCCGGCCGCGCGTAGCAGTGCCGGCCCCGTGCGCGAAACGGAAGACCGCACTTGGTTCTCGCCCGGTGGCGGCGACCCGTGGGCGATCGCGACCGGTTTCGAGGTCGAGTGGGCCGGCGAAGGCGAATGGAAGATCACGCTGGACGTGTTTCGCGATCTTGGTCTGGCATTCGCGGCAGCCCTGGTGGGCATCTTCGTGCTGCTCATGTTTCAGACCAACTCGCGATTCCTGCCTATGGTGATGATGCTATCGATCCCGCTAACGTTGATCGGGATCATGCCGGGATTCTGGCTGCTGAACGTGATTATGAATTATCCCGTTGGCGGCTACCCAACGCCCGTGTTCTTCACGGCCACGGCAATGATCGGCATGATCGCCTTGACGGGCATCGTAATCCGCAATTCCGTAGTGCTGATCGACTTCATCCACTTGGCCGAAGCCGACGGATTCGACCTGCGCGAGGCAATCATTCGTAGCGTGGCCGTGCGAACGCGGCCCATTCTGCTGACCGCCGGCACGACGCTGCTGGGCAATTGGGTCATCACGCTGGATCCGATTTTCTCGGGCCTCGCGTGGTCCATCATCTTCGGAATCCTGACGTCGACGCTGTTTACGCTGGTCGTGATACCCGTCGTCTACTGGATTCTGTTCCGCCGGTCACAGAGAGCGCCAAGCGGAGCCTTAGAGAAAGCCTAGGGGCAGCCGAAGCCGCCCCTGGCAGAGTACATCTTTGGCCAATTCTACGACGTACGTTCGCCTGTGAATGGGAAGCTGCCGCTCTCGCCTTCAATGCGAAACTTGGCATTCCCCTTGATGCTGTCGCCGTCCACCGTCCCGCGGAATGTCACATCAACTTTCGCTCCTTCCGCGGAGTCCGCGACCATCTTCATTTCGACTTGGTCGCCATCGACGGTCAGCTTCAAGGCCGGCAGCTCATGGTCCTTCCCGCTGTACCAAGCGTAAAACTGGCCGTCCTTCTCGACCACCGTGACGGTCGGAGCATGCTGCTTCTCGTCGGGCGTGGTGAAACTGACCTTCCACGTCATGACTTCGTCAAACTCGGACAGCCCAATGCGTTTTCCGGTGAGATTCCAACTCCCCGTGTCTCCATCTTCACTCGTGAATCTGCCAATGCCTTCACATTCATCCTCGGCTTTCAGTTTGGCCTCGAGCGTCACCGTGACGTCCGGCCGCTCTTTCGGTTTTATCGTCCCCACCAACGTGTCGTCTTTCAATTGAACGTTCGTGAACGCTTCGGGCTCATCGTCACCAACATACCAGGCGATATACTTCTCGTACTGTCGACCAACAATCACGACAGGAGTTCGCGCCACGTCGTCCGGTGTCGTGAATTCCAGCTTCCAAGCTCCCAGGATCTGTTTGTCGACATCGTCGGAGTCAGCCCTCGCGGCCACGGCAGGCGACGCCAAACAGGCAATCGCAGTCAACATCACAAGTCGCTTCATTTCTTACTTCTCCCATTCAAAAAAGGGGCACAAAAAAGTGTTGGGCGTGACGCGATGTCACGATCCCGATGGAATACGTCGTACAGTTGGCTCGCCCTCGCAATGAGTCTCGTAGCAGTACCATGCCTCCGGTATCGACTCAGCCGGCGCGAGTTCTAGGATGATGGCGTTGTCTTTCCCCCAACTGAGCTCGGCTCGTTGGATGATTCGAGAAGCGACATCGGCCCACAGTCGAATTGTCGCAGGAAGCTCGGTCCTTTCACTTTGCCGTTGGCCAACCAGCAGATCCACGGAACCACCTTCAAACCGGCTGCGGCTCAACGTCACTTCATAATCATGCTGCATCAAATCGGCGACGGAGGCGAGTTGCATCAGGGGTACATGGCGCGACTCGATGGATAGCTCCTGCATGATGCGAAGCCCTAGTTCGTCGTCAGTCGAGCGGGCGTCAATCCAACGGAAATCCTCAGAGAGGGTCACTTGTTGGTCGGGAGCAACAAGCCAGAACTGATCACCATTGCGTCCCAACACAACCTCGCCACAGGTGATGACAAATCCGCTTCGGCCGCGTAGGTAGAGCCTGCCTTGCGCTAGATCATGATCGCTGGTGGTCGCAAGCACTCGCCGGATTCCGTAGACTCGGTCGGTCGCCTCGGCGGAAACCTGGTTAACGGCCAGAAGCACTTCATTCGCGAGCGACTTCTGCGAAAGCTGAATCCAGAATAACGTGACGGCGATCACGAGACAGGCAGCAACCGCGGCCAACGACGACCAACGCACGAATCGCTTGCGAGGCCGAGCCGTCGGCGCAGGGTCGTGGATGGTATCCATGACCCTACGAATCCGGTCGTCTTGCTCGCCAACGGCCCCGTCCGCCATGTCGGCCAACAGTGCGTCTACAAGCAGCATGTCGGCGATGTAATGCTGGGCCGCATCGTTCTCCGACAGCTGCGGGCTGGATATGTCGGCTGACGCCGCATCGACCTCGGGGCCGTCGATCCAGTCGCTGCTCAGCCGATCAGCGTCTTCTTTCCAGACAGGTTTGTTCGTCATGACAGTTCGCCGAGCGAAAGTTTTCTTTTCATGCACTCCAATACCAAGGCTCGGGCCCGCTGCAGTCGTTTCTTCACGGCCGACGAACTGAGCCCAAGGCCATCAGAGACTTGCCGAATCGCTTGTTGCTGGAGGTATCGTCGCGTCACCGCCGCATGGTAGTGCTCGGGAAGCGCCCACACACAACCCCGCAGGATTTCCAGCTTCTCCTTCCACGTGTCGCCGCGACGATGTCCGAACTCCACGAGTCGGGCCTCGAGTTGATCCAACGTCGCGGGCGTACAACGGCGTTGGCTTTCCTTGCGACGATGCGTCTGCAGCAGTTTTCTCGCGATTCCTCGCAGCCAAGGCGCAAACGGACGCTCATGGTCGAAGTCGTCAAGACGCCGCCAGGCTACGACCATCGTCTCCTGAAACAGATCGTCCACGTCCGAAACGTCGCCCAACGCCGACCTGAGATAGACGATCAACATATCCGCGTGCTCGCGGACAAGCGTCTCGAATAGCTTCTTCGCGTCGGGCATCAATTCCTCCTTCAACTACAGAATATTGTCGCCAAGCGACTCTGGGTGACAGCATTTTCGAAAAAGATGGGGAGAACAGGAAAAACTCTGGCTGTGCCTGCAAGCGCCCCCGGTAAGAACCGCCGCTGAAGATGTGCTATGATGTTTGGGTTTGACGCTCGTGTCAACGAGCTGACGTGACAGACACCGGCCTGAGTAGCCTCGCTGCGAACAGTCCCAAAGGTCGTCCCGTGCGCAATCCATCAGCAGCAGCACCAACGATTCGCATCGGCATCTCGTCGTGCCTGCTGGGCAACAAAGTTCGTTTTGACGGCGGCCACAAGCACGACCGTTACTTGACGGACACACTTGGACAACATTTCGAGTGGGTGCCGGTGTGTCCCGAAGCGGAGTTAGGGCTCGGCGTTCCGCGTGAGACCATCCAACTGGTTCAGGCCGAGGACGAAGGCCAAGTTCGTCTGTTCACCACAAAATCGAACATCGACCTGACACGCCGGATGCGTTCCTTCGCAACACGACGTGCGGCGGCGTTGGCGAAGGAAAACCTCAGCGGCTTTATCCTCAAAAACAGATCGCCAAGTTGCGGCATGGAGCGAGTAAAAGTACACCAAGCCAAAGGGCCACCGAAGAGGACCGGGCAAGGTCTTTTCGCCGAAGCTCTGCTGCAACGGCTACCCAACTTGCCCGTCGAAGAGGAAGGGCGCCTTTGCGACCCGCGGCTACGCGAGAACTGGGTCGAGCGGGTGTTTGCTTATCACGCACTGAAAGGCCTGTGGGCAAAGCGTTGGAAGATCGGCGATTTGGTACGCTTTCACACGGCCTACAAGTTCGTGCTCCTAGCCCATTCACCAGCGGACTATCGACAATTGGGCCGCTTGGTTGTCGACGCAAAGTCGATCCCGCGAAACGAGTTGCGTAGCCGATACGAGGCAGACTTCATGCGGGCGCTCAAGAAGATAGCCACAACGCGAAAGAACACGAACGTGTTGCAGCACATGGTGGGCTTCTTCAAGAAGGAACTCGATGCCGATTCACGCCACGAGTTGCTCGCGCACATCGAAGACTACCGCCAAGGGCTAGTACCGCTGATCGTGCCGCTGACTCTGATTCGCCACTTCGTACGAGTACTTCAGATTCCATACCTGGAGGATCAAGCTTACCTGAATCCCCATCCGAAGGAACTGGCGCTACGAAATCACGTCTGATCGCCTTCGCCGAATAGACTGGGACGCTACTCTCAAGGCCGACGAGCCGTAGAGAGGTAGCTCAAATCAAGACAGTCGTCGACGGTCGTGCTGACTTGCTCGGGTGAGGTGGAACAAGCAATCGGTTACTCTCACAATGTAAGCGCCTTATCACCGTCGCTTGCGACCCCCTTCCCCGAAGGGGTACACTGTTGATCGACTGGTCCGAACGGTGGAATAGATGTGCGTCTTGACGAACAGGTCTGCGTGCGAGTTTGGGTGAAAGGGATCACTGACGACTACTCATGAATCAACAAAACCTATCTTCCTTTATCTGGTCCGTCGCGGATTTGCTTCGGGGTGACTATAAGCAATCGGAATATGGCAGGGTCATATTGCCGTTCACCGTTCTCAGGCGGCTGGATTGTGTACTGGAACCGAGACGAAGAAGGCCGTGCTGAAGGAGAAGGAGAAGCGAGAGAAGGCGAAACTGAATCCGGAACCGTTTCTGCTGAAGAAATCTGGCCAGCACTTCTACAATACGTCGCCACTGGACATGAAGAAGCTGATGGGCGATCAGGACAACATCGCCGAGAACATGTTCTCCTACATTCAGGCATTCTCGCCAGCGGTTCGTGACATCTTTGAGTGCTTTGATTTCCACACCCAAGTCGAACGCCTTGCCAAAGCCAATTTGCTGTACCTAGTCACTGAGAAGTTTGCCAACATCGACCTGCATCCCGAAGTCGTCAGCAACGCTCAGATGGGACTCGTCTTTGAAGAACTGATTCGCAAGTTCGCCGAATTGTCCAACGAAACCGCCGGTGAACACTTCACACCGCGAGAAGTCATCCGGCTGATGGTCAACCTGCTGTTCATCGAAGACGACGAGGCACTGACCAAGCCTGGTATTGTCCGTTCGCTCTACGATCCGGCAGCCGGAACGGGAGGCATGCTGTCGGTGTTGGAGGAGCATCTGAGTGGTCAGAACCCGGATGCTCGGCTGGTGATGTACGGTCAGGAACTAAATGGCGAGTCGTACGCCATCTGCAAGGCCGACATGCTGATTGAGGGGCAGGACATCAGCAACGTCATCCACGGCAACACGTTGTCGGACGATGGCCTGCCAGGCAAGCAGTTTGATTACATGCTTTCCAATCCGCCGTTTGGCGTCGAATGGAAGAAGATCAAAGAGGAAGTGGTCAAGGAACATGAGCAGGACGGCTTCAATGGTCGATTCGTCCCTGGACTACCACGTGTCAGCGACGGTTCTCTCTTGTTCCTGATGCATCTGATTTCCAAAATGCGACCTACGAAAGACGGAGGAAGTCGCTTTGCCATTGTCCTGAACGGCTCGCCCCTGTTCACCGGCAGTGCAGGTAGCGGGGAAAGCGAGATACGCCGTTATGTGCTGGAGAACGATTTACTGGAAGCCATCATCGGTTTGCCGACCGGCATGTTCTACAACACGGGGATCAGCACCTACATCTGGATCGTGACCAACCGCAAGCCGAAGAACCGCAAGGGCAAGGTGCAGTTGATCGATGCCAGTGCCATGTGGCAGAAAATGCGAAAGAGTCTCGGCAGCAAACACAAGGAACTGAGCGACGACCACATTACCAAGATCACACGCCTGTTCGGCGAAGCCAAAGAGGTCTGGATCGATGAAGAAACCGGCAAACGCGTGAGCCGCAAGGCGCTAGCCGCGGGTTCTTCTGCCAAAGGTCCAAACGGCAAGTCCGAAAAACCGGCGGCTAGCGCCGTGCCGCTCACAGCCGTCCCCATCAGTCGCATCTTCAAGACGACCGACTTTGGCTACCAGACGATCACGGTCGAGCGACCGCTGCTGGATGAAGACGGCCAGCCGCAGCTCGAAACGCGAGGCAAAAAGAAAGGCCATCCCAAGCCAGACTCCAGCCTGCGAGACACCGAAGAAGTCCCGCTGGGCGAAGACATCCACGAGTATTTCCAGCGAGAAGTCGAGCCGCATGTCCCCGACGCATGGATCGACGAGGACAAGACGAAGATCGGCTATGAAATCCCCTTCAACCGGCATTTCTACGTGTTCAAACCGCCCCGGGAGTTGGATGAGATCGACACGGAATTGAAAGGAGTCACCGATCGGATCGTCGAAATGATCGGAGAGCTTTCGCAATGAGTTTTCCGGCTTATTGGATACGAAATCGAGCGGGATCTCTTGGCTAGGTGATGTACCTGCACGTTGGGAGATTGCCCGCGTGAAGCACGTGCTCCGCGAAGTTGGATCTGGCGGAACTCCGGATACGAAGAACGATGCGTTTTGGTCAGACGGAAACGGCACGCCGTGGGTCGCAATCGGCGACATGTCCAACCGAGACCATATTCACGAGACCGAGAAGCATGTTTCTAACGCAGGCCTTGACGATAAAGGGCTAGAAGTCTGGCCAGTGGGAACACTCTTGTTTTCGATGTATGCCAGCCTTGGACACGTCGCTGTCCTACGCATTGCTGCTACCACCAATCAAGCCATGCTTGCCTGTGCGGGATGTGCTCTGCAGTCTCCGTTCATCCTGGTAACCGCTGGCATATTCGGTGGCTGGGCGCCGCTTGTCTTCGTCCTGCTCCCGTACCGCCTGAAATCCCGCTTGGAGAGACTCTGGGGACTGCCGAGGTTTCGGCTGTCTGATTTCATCTCGCTGTCACTTCTATTCATCTGGCCGCTAACCATTGCTCGTATCGGGCGCGACGATCATAGCCTGACATGGATCATGACATGCTTCTCTTTCCTAGCCATCTGCATCGGATTCCTTTGGATTCGCGGCCTGTGGATACTCCAGCAACTTGACGTCTCCTCGTTTTTCAAACGAACGCTTTTTCTCGGGATACTTCTGCCGGGGATGGTCGTATTCGCGTTCGTGGTTGGCTGTTGGATGTATACGGCATTGGCCTTTCTCAGTTGGGGTGCGATCGAAGGATTGATCGTCGGCAGAGGCGGCTATTTGGTGGTTAGGGGGGACTCTGTGCGCGCTCCTGCACTGGGGGATGAACTATGTGATTGGTCTGCCTCCGCCTCCAGCATCAAAACGAAACGATCCGGTGCAAGGCAGCCCGTCGTGCCACGCATAGCAGTGCGACGGGGACGCCAACATCGCGGCGTGCCCACGCCCCTCTTTCCAATTTCCGTCCAGCCGCAGGTGTGACGCGTTGAGTGCTGTTACTGTTGACAGTCGAACGGTCCTGGACTCATTTGATGGCTTGCTTCGGATCCATCGTTCCGTATCCGTTCAGACGGAGGAGTAGAACTCCCATCAGAACTGTCACCATTGTGAAGGCATTTATCCAGACAAAATGGCCTGTGTCTGGTCCCGGGCCACCGCCTCCGGGGACCATTTGCAATAGAGTCAATTCCCAAGCTGTGACAAGACCAATCAGCGTCAATACGACAAGCACGGCCGGGATAGCCCAACGTGGAAGCAAGCCCGCAAGCAGCAGCGGCAGCGTCAAGATGACCGCCGCGGCTGCCAAGAAGATGAAAGCCGGGGCTTCGCGGTCAAGACGGAACGACTCACCAAGCCAGCCTATCAAGATCCGCCCGGCGCCAAGAATGACGCCCACAATCGTTGTGACAATCATCAGATGGCGGAGGCTGAATTGCCGCGAGCTACGGTCCTGTATCTTTCCCCAATCATCGACGTGTTGCAGTCGTAGGCCGTATGCGATGGCCAGGGCCCAAAGTGGCAACTGCACAATCAGCCATTGACCAAACAGACAGACACCAATGACAACTACTGCATCGTCAGGGCCGTTGTTCAAGCCGAGATTGATGGCAATGGCAACTGGCAGCGTGGCAACCCAGACGAGCGACAGGGGAACGCGCCACCAAACCCGCCCCGGTCCCAATGCGGCCCACGCGGCCGCCAGAGTCGTATGCCCAAAGACTGAGCCCAGAAAGAAGCCGATGCCCACGTACTCGAAGCTACCGCTACCGTCCGGCTCGATCGTAGCGATCGCAATCCACTGGAAGACAAGGACCAGAGGGGCCCAAATCAAGATACGATATCTGCGCGGAATCACGTGACACGTTCCTCTCGCCAGATTGCCAGTGACAATTGGCTATCGACCAAACGAACTCCTTCCGACGCGGACGCCGCGCCTATGAGGACAAACAAGCGGACGAGCATGTGGTACTGACCGAATCGCGGAGGAAGCTCACAGCATGAGAACGTGTCTCGAAATGGGTAGACATCAAACTTGTGAGCCGACGGCGCTAGCCGCGGGCTCTGTTTCCCCAATGTTTGGCGCGTCTACACCTGCGGCTCACATTTCAAAAAACGTTCTCAGCTGGCAAATCCGACGAGCGGATCAATCGTGATTCGCCTGCCAACATGCACTTATGATAACATGTCAGATGCCATCTGCTAGTCTGTCGTCTTTGGTCTAGTGGCCCAGTTTGGTTCGTCGCACGGGCTCCCGGCCCGTGATTTCTCGGCCCTGGGGGCCAAGCCACGTTGAAATTAGGACACTGCCGTTTACTGACTTCTCCGCCCCCCGTTTGCTTGCCGCTGAGATAGACCGGGGACGTAGATTCACATCCAGCCGCGGGTGTGGAATAATGATGGTCTAACGTTGTCGCTTCGCGTGTGACGGCGGGTAAATGATCCTATGATTGGCTGGCGGAGTCGATGCTTCACCATCGCCAAAGACTACGATTCTCATTTGGCCTGCGCACCCTCCTTGGTGTTGTTCTGCTGGTCGCTGTCTGCGCCGCGTGGGTTCGCCGCGAATCCATTGGATACCTTGTCCACGAAAGTGAAGCATTGGACTTTGGGGGCGGTTCCCGCGTAATGGTCGAGATTGACGGCGCTGCTGATGTCGATGCATTCACGTCCTTGATCGTGGATGAACTCCAGCGCGATGCCCGCGAAAGGGGCCTTGACTCGATCGACATATGTATCGCTGAGTTCAAGGTAGGGAAGCGGCGTTTTCTGAAATGCGACTTCGACAGATGGGCAAAGCGACGACTGGATCCCTGGCGGTTTAGATACGTCTTGGACTACGACGATCCGATCGCCAAATCCCGGAACAGCGCCGCTGTCGCTAAGATCCATCGGGTGGCGGCTCTCAGCCAATTCTCCGGTCGCCACTGAAATCGCCGCCATCCACCCTACCGCCCTTATCTGATTCCCTTCTGGCCGCCGGTATGTGACAATGATGGGAGTTCCCGTCATCCGCTTCGTTTGCGGGGGCGATGAGCGTTTCTGTTGGTTCGTGACGGGAGTTTGGCCATGTGGTGCGCAGCAATATCGCGGTCTCTACTGCGTGGTACTGCAATAGTCGCGGTTGGTCTGTTGTCCTCGTGTAGCGGCCCCAGTGGGGCCCCAGCGCCGAACGACACTGGTATCGAACGACGGCTGCCCGTGATGCCATTGTCACGCTAATTCGAGAGAAGCCCACAATCTTCAGCGGAAGCCGGATCCGGAGCGATTGGCGGCTCTGGATTTGGTGCCCACTGGTGAAGGGAAGTGGCGTTTTGGCGCTTTTGAAGTAGACGTGCGCAGTATGACGTATAGCGCGATGTGGGCGAAAATGGACCGGAACCTTACCTCTACGAGGGCAAGCTCACGATCAACAACGGCATCGTCGTTGCCGAGCATCCAGAGTTGACACGTTTTCATCGCGAGCCGGAGTAGTATCGGTGAATTCCGCGCAGCGAGGACCTCAAGCGGACGTGGTAGGATGAAGCTCCTCGATAACGCATCCCTCGAAAGTTCGTCGGTCGTGGCCAACTCGCGGATGAATCGTGAACGGGGTGCGTTCGGGGTTAACAGCTACGAGAAGGAAGTCGGCCTCAATCCAATCGCCTATTTGGCCGATTGCCTCCACGCGGCCGACTCAACGTCGTGGCTTGATCTTTGTTGCGGACGTGGACGCGCGCTCATTGATGCAGCAAGAACATTCCAGAGCACTGGCCCGCCCCACAACCTCGCTCTGCACGGTGTCGATCTTGTCAGTTTCTTCGATGACACGCCGCCCGGTTGCCCATTTCTACGTCTGCAATCGGCCTCGCTGCATACATGGCAAGCCAATCGGCAATACGACCTGATTACGTGCGTTCACGGATTTCACTATGTTGGCGACAAGCTCTCTCTCATTGAACATGCGGCTAGCTGGCTCACGGTCGAAGGGACGTTTGTGGCCAATCTCGACCTGGCGAATCTGCGTCTGGCGGATGGCCAGCCGCTAGGAACACGAATCGCCAAGCGTTTCCGTGAACGCGGCCTGGTCTTCAACCGTCGGCGACATTTGCTCTCGTGCATTGGTGCCAAGTCGCTGTCACTTGGTTACCGATACGTCGGCGCGGACGAGACGGCTGGTCCAAACTACAGTGGTCAAGAAGCAGTGGACTCGTACTACGAACCATGCGGCTGACAATCCACTGCCGAGCCGCCGCATCCATCCCCCAAATCAATGCTCCTCCAGCCGCAGGTGTGTCACAATGGGGTGATTCACGTCGTCCGCTTTGCTTGCGGCGCCCCGGGGCAACGTTGGCCGTTGCGGAGTTGGTCTGTGTCGTCGATATCCCGCACACAGATGCTCGATGTCGCCGAATTCCGTACGATCATGTGCCCTTGCATACCTTGATTCACCCGTCTCACTCGGTAAAATCGATTCCGGTGTCAGAATCAGATTTCCTGTCTTTTCAAACTGTCATACGACACCAACACGTGCCGCCGTCTGACGCGGTCGTTTTTTCAAGCATTGGGCACATTCAGGAGGTACCAATGCAGACGGTATCCTGCACTTGCGGACAATCATTTCGTGCCCAGCCTCACCTCGCAGGAAAGACCGTCGGGTGTCCATCCTGCGGGCAGCCAATCCATGTTCCGGCTCCGACTCCCGCGCCAACGCCCGCTGCCGAGTCCATCCCCGTTCGCTGTCCATGTGGCCAGGCATTCGCAGCTGCGCCACACTTGGCCGGCACGCAGGTCAGGTGCCCATCGTGTCAAGGTATCCTGTCGATTCCACTCTCTCATAACGACCTGAGTGCCCCGACCTCGCCGGCACCAATGGATGACCCGCTGGGCATCGGATCGATGGAGTTCGCCGGTCCGACACTCCCTTCGGCCGTGAACCTCGGGACACCCGTTTCCGCCCGGGCACCGCGGCGAAAACGAACGGGGTGGCCGCAGTCTTCGGCACTGCACTGGAGCGGCGTGTTTTCGGATGAATCAACTTGGAAAGTCGGCGGCACGGCACTGGTCGGCTTGCTGATGACGATTGCGTTGCCGATTTCGGCAGTCATGATCTCATCGCGAATACTGTCAGCTCGAGAGAGCGCTTCGTGGCCAACGGCCGAGGCAACCATCGATTCGTCTTCCATCAAGAAGTCGCGGCAAGGCCGAAGGATCAAACATGACTACTTCACTCCCCAGGTCAGTTACAGTTTTCAAGTGGACGGAACGGCCCACAACGGAACAAGAATCGCTTGGGAGGTGCCTGGCTCGAGAGAACGCAGCGAAGTCGAGGCGTACTTGGGGCAATTCGCGAATGGCACGACACACACGGTCCATTTTGATCCGGACGACCCCTCCAACTGTGTGCTCAACCCGGAATACGGTTTTACCATCTACTTGGCGTTGATTATTCCGCTCATCTGTCTGATGGGGCCGTTCTTGCTCTATATGTATGGAATGGCATGTTACGGCCGATTCTCATAAGGAGTGAATTATGACTCATACCAGCAGGACTCGTGGCTACACGTTGGTCGAATTGTTGATCGTTGTCGTAATCATCTGTGGCCTGTTGGCTCTGCTGATTCCAGCGATTCAAGTCTCGCGCGAGGCAGCGCGAAAGACGCAGTGCAATAACAACCTGAAGATGATCGCCCTCGCGCTACAGAAGTACCACGATAGCTACAAGACCTTTCCGTCGGGCGCGATGCACGCCGGTGCGGCAGGCGATTCCGCAAGGATCGGACCGTCGTGGTGGGTCGGCATACTTCCCTATGCGGAAAACCGGAACGCCTACGACCAGCTCATGAAACTCCAGCAACCAGGTGCGCCAGGCAATGCCGCATTCAACGCCCAGAATGCCAACGCCCACATCTCCGGAGCGCCGCTCAAACGATTGACACCCGAAATGATGCGTTGCCCGTCCAGTCCGCTGCCGATGACGGAGGAACCCGACGGTCCCGTCATTCTGCCGTCGTACGTGGGGATCGCCGGCGGTTGCGACATTGCGGCCAACTCGCCGGATTACCTGGCGGCTGGCGGCGCCTCGAAATTGTTGCCCAACGCCACACGAATCTACCACAATCGGCACAAGGGAGTCGGCCACGTGTCCGGCGGAATCATCACCGCCAGCGGGATACTGCCCCCATGCACGTACACCAGCATGATGAACTGCACGGACGGAACGTCCAACACGATGGTCGTGGGCGAGCAATCGGATTGGCTGCGGGATATCGACGGCAAGGTCTCGACCCTGTACCACGGCGACCCCGGTTGGGACACACGAGGGACTGGTCCTCAGGCCGCCAGCACGACGGCGGGTGGCGGGTTCCTGTCCGGCACGGCCGCGACCCAGCCGGTGCCGCCGGCTCAGGCCAACCGGCCCGCCGGTCCGCCGCCAGCGTACGACTGCTATAACATCGCGACGGTCAGATATCCGCCGGGGTACAAAGGCGTGCTCGGCAAATCCGCGTTCCCCGGCTGCAGCGAGGATCACGGCATCAACAACCCGCTGCAATCGCCTCATCCCGGCGGTGTGTTGACCGCATTTGTCGATGGCTCGGTGCAATTCATGTCCGAGGGCACGGACTTGGCCGTGTTGCTGCGAACGGCCATCCGTGACGACGGTCAGAATGTGAAAATGAATGGAGACGGACCAGCGCCGTACTCGGCTCGAGCGATTCTCGGCAGGCCTGCGCCAGCCCCACCAAGAGACCGCCCCGATCGCGGCGCCGGCCCAGGCATTGGCGGCGACAAGTTCGCACCGATCGTAGAGAACCCGTTCCAAGAAGTGAAGCAGGAGCCCCTATCCACCTTTTCGATCGACGTGGACACGGCGTCGTACTCCAAGGTCCGCATGTACCTGATGGAGCAACGCCACCTGCCGCGTCCGGACGCGGTGCGCATTGAAGAGCTAATCAACTATTTCCCTTACGACTACGCTCCGCCAACGGGCGACCAGCCGTTCGCGGCGCACATCGAGGCGGCCAAATGCCCGTGGGAGCCGAAACATCGGCTAGTCCGTATTGGGATCAAGGGCCGGGAAATCCAAATGGACAAACGGCCCGCCACCAACCTGGTATTCCTGCTGGACGTATCCGGTTCGATGAGCCCGCAGAACAAACTGCCGCTGCTGAAACGCGGCATGAAGATGCTGGTGGATCAACTCGGCGAAAATGACCGCGTGGCCATCGTCGTGTACGCCGGGGCGGCGGGCATGGTCCTGGATTCCACGACAGGTGATCACAAACAAGTGATCATGGACGCCCTGGATCGGCTGCACGCCGGCGGCTCGACCAATGGCGGGCAGGGTATCCGGCTTGCCTATCAAACGGTGCTGGGCAACTTCATCAAGGGCGGAGTGAACCGTGTGATGCTGTGCACGGACGGCGATTTCAATGTCGGAGTTACCGGTACGGACGAGTTAGTACGATTGGCCGAAAAGAACGCCAAGACCGGCGTATTCCTGTCGGTGTTGGGATTCGGCATGGGCAATCACAACGATTCCATGCTGGAACAGATCTCGAACAAAGGCAACGGCAACTATGCCTTCATCGACACAGCGACCGAAGCACGCAAAGTGCTGGTCGAGCAGATGAGCGGCACATTGATCACGATCGCCAAGGACGTGAAGATCCAGATCGAATTCAACCCGAATGAAGTGGCAGCCTATCGATTGATCGGCTACCAAAACCGCATGCTGGCGGCCCAGGACTTCAACGACGACAAGAAAGACGCGGGTGAAATCGGCGCCGGCCACACGGTGACTGCCCTGTACGAAATCGTACCCTCGGATGCCGCGGACAGCGTAACGGTTCCGCCTGTGGACGATCTCCGCTACCAGGCGAAGACGCAGCCGAGCGAGGCGGCCCAGAGCGGCGAGTTGCTCACGCTGAAAATCCGTTTCAAGCCGCCCGACGGCGACACCAGCACCAAGCTGGAGTTCAGACTTCGCGACGCCGGTCCGAAGTTCGACAAGGCGAGCCGCGACTTCCGCTTCGCCGCCGCGGTCGCGGCATTCGGCATGCTCCTGCGCGACTCGCAATTCAAAGGCAACGCCACCTACGCGAGCGTCCTGGAGATCGCTCGAAAAGCCGCCAGCGGCGATACGACCGGCTACCGGGACGAATTCCTGAAAATCGTCGGCCGTGCCGACGAATTGAGTAGACAGTGACCGCAACCTAGCTGCTTTACGCGTCGGTGGTCGTTTTCGATCACTCGTTGGCGGTATTGTTGCTCATGGCAATGCGTCCCCTGGGCCTTGGCTCCCTTCGGATTCCCGTCCAGCCGCTGGTGTGACACAATGGGTTTGGGCGCACCGCGTGACACTTGCCATCAGACGTTACGATGCCGACACCTGCAATCGTGCTTAACCTGTTATTCTTTCCGGCAATCATTGCGTCGTCCGTGATTTTCATTTGGGTTACCAGGAAGACCAAGAAGGCAGGAATCTGGCCTACCGAGAAGTGTTTTGGGTTTGAGAGGCTGAAACCTCTCCAAACACTTGTTGTCATCAAGTTGTTACGGCAACTCATCCAAGACACGGAGGACGCTGTTGAAGCAAAGCAATACCGGCGTTGGTTGAATGCAATCTTCCTGAGCTACGGCCTGGGATTCTTCGCCTTGGCTATACTCTCAAGTACCTTAGCCGAACAGAAGACGAACAGGCGGGCTACGATCGTCCGCTGCCCGCTTGCATCCCCACCGCCCCCCCATTCCAATTCCCATTCAGCCGCTGGTGTGGCACAATGGGCATGGTCACGTCGCTCGCTTTGTGTTCAACGGGGATGTTTGTTGGCAGCCAAACGCCCCATCAACGGAATCGGGCTGCGTCGCGGCGGATTACTGGTGCTGTGAGAGGAAAAATGAAACTTGAGACAGATCCCAAAGTAGTGGCGAAGCTCGCGGAGGATCGCGAGGACGAGAACTGGCGTTTCCGGTCTTTTCTAAAAGGAGTCGATCTGGAAATAGAGGAACTGGACGCCATTGTCCATCGGCACTATGACGACGTGTCGGGCCAGATTGACTGCTGTGAGTGCGCTAACTGCTGTCGTGAAGTGCTTCCGGTTCTCCATGCATCCGATGTCGCGAGGCTGGCCTCCGGGCTGAACTTGTCAGAACAGGAAGTGACGGACCGCTTCCTTGTTCCGGGGGAGGAAAAGGAAACGTTCACCTTCAACAAGAAGCCCTGCCCACTTCTCCAAGCCAACCGCTGCACAGCCTACGCGTCCCGGCCAGAGGACTGCCGCTCGTTCCCGCACTTGCACAAGGAAGAATTCGTCTTCCGACTGATCCGAGTAGTAGAAAACTGCTCGATCTGCCCCATCGTTTTCAACGTGTTCGAACGTTTGAAGGACGAACTCTGGCATGAGCCAGATGACCCCTGGGATGAGGAACTGGACTGGGATGACTTCGCAGAATAAGAAGATCCAAGCGATTCTGAATCCGTCCGCTCGCCGCTGTGATGGAGCGGGGATGTAGATTCCCTTCCAACCGCCGGTGTGGCACAATGGGGTTGGTCAGGTCGCTGCTTCGTTCACGGCGAAGATACTCTTCGACGCGGCTACGACAGAGGCAGGTGAACGGGACCGAGCAAGCGGACACGTCTGGTTAGAATTCGATGGTGGGTTGATGCAGTCGCTTCCGCAGAGCCACGGGGATGGACAGGACTGCGAGTGGATTGAAGGTGCCAGCTCATGAAAGTCCTATTGGTAAACCCGCCCTTAAGGAACCTGAGCAATCGGGTCGGCGTAGGATTCCACCTTCCGCTCGGTCTGCTGATGGTCGGCGGTCCGATCTCAGATGACGGACATGAGGTGGAGCTGCTGGATGCGGATGCTTTGGGGCTGTCGGCGTCACGGGCAGCCCGCGAGGTGGCGGCGCGTCGGCCTCGTGCCCTGTTGGTGGGCCATTCCGGGTCCACAGCCGCCAATCCAGCATCCCTTCGGCTGTTCGCCGCGGCCAAGAAGTTCTGTCCCGACATTGTGACCGTGTACGGGGGTGTCTATCCAACATTCGCCCATGCGGATCTGATTGCCGACAGTCCGTTTGTGGATGTCGTCGCGCGCGGCGAGGGAGAGGAGATCGGACGACGGCTGATCGCGGCTCTCGATAGCGGTGCACGAGAATTGGAGACGGTCGCGGGAATCACTTGGCGCTCGGATGCCGGTGAGGTTGTCGTGAACCCTCGCCAACCATTGATCCAGGACCTCGACAAGTACCGTGTGGGGTGGGAGCTTGCTGATTGGTCACTATACCGAGGTTTCGGCTTGGCCGGACCGATGGCGGGAGTACAATTCTCGCGAGGATGCGATCATGATTGCACTTATTGCGGACAGCGGCCCCACTGGGGACGCTGGCGGCATCGGTCGGTGGAGCGCTTCATCGCGGACTTGGAGTACCTTTCCCACGAACACGGTGTTCGTTCCATTTGGATCGCTGATGAGAACTGGGGGGCCGACCGGCGGCAGTTCGTCCAGGTGTTGACGGCGATGGCAAACCTGCCTTTTCGGCTGGAGGTGTTCTGTTCACTGTGTGCCGAGGACGTAGTACGAGACAAGGATTTTCTCAGTCTGTATCGCAAGGCTGGAATACGGTTTGTGCTGATGGGCATTGAGAGCGATGACGAGGAGGTTCTGCGCAGAATCGGCAAACACAATCCGCACGAGACAGCGTGCCGCGCCATCTCGCTGCTTCGCGAGCACGGCATTCTCTCGGTGGCCAACTACGTCTGCGGGCTTCGCCAGGAAACCCACCGCACGATGTTCCGTACCCTGCGGCGGATTCGCCAGTCCGCCCCGGATTTCCTAAATGCACTGTACCTGTGCCCTCACGGATGGACACAGGAGGGTCGCACGACCTCAGCCGAGAGCGTCATACAGCCGGACCAAGAGCGCTGGACGTATCGCTGTCAAGTTCTGCGCTCGTCGCGTCTTTCAGCATGTGCCCTGTTCGCTTGGGTGAAGACCACAGAGCTGTTCGTCCACGTCAGGTGGCGATGGTTTTGGAGGATGTTCACCCATCGTGACCGAGAAGTGCGTCGCCTCTTGCGATGGTGCTTTCCGCGCATCACCGCTGTCTGGTTCGCGGAGATCTACGACTTCCTCTTCCGAATGAAGTTTGCCAAGCCAGGAAGCGTGTCGGGATCGCTCGCCAGACAGCTCTTGCCCGGGGCGCAACGTCGTGAGGCCGGTGGAGCCGACCGTCGCTTGCGCCCAAATGACGGAACCCTATCCCTCGATACAGCTGATCGGATTAAGGAGGATAGTGAAGCCGCGACCGTGAGCGGAGAAGGATAGGCACCGGCACTATCCGCCCATCGTGCATGGGTGAGCGACAGTTTTCTCCAATGACACTGATTGGGCCACTTCAGAAACTTGACGGAGGGGGGCGGCAGGACCGCGCGAGGTCAGAACGGAGCCCACGTGCCGAGCCTTGGAGACGGTGATCGGGGCATGCCGCATCGCACTCCGCACTTCATCCGCTGGAAGGTCCGGCACAGACGGATTCTGACTGCAGAGAGGCGGCGTTTTGTGGATGTTTGAATGGTCGCTATTCCCCGTCGTCCGCTTCGTTCACAGCGGCGACGGCTGTCTATCGTAATCTTCGGCACGGACGGGTCCGGTGTTAGGCACCGGTGGCCTGAAAATCAATGCCTCGGTTCACCCTAGCTCAACTACTTATGGCTACGGCTCTCGTAGCGATTGTTTTGGCCTTCATTCGGAGCGAAGGTTGTGGCCGACGATACACACAGATTGGGTGCGTGTCGTTCTCGCCGGATGGATCGCGAATTGCTGTGTCGAAAATGAACGCTCGCAATTCACGCACGCCAGGGAAACACTATATTGCCAACGTTTCACGAACGTTGAGCATCCTCGCCGCGTCAGACGGCACCGCTTTGGGAATCCTGCATCGAGACTTCAAGCCAGGTAACCAGGGACCGGCGTTCGCCTTATGGGCAGCTGGTCGCACATCCATCGCCCTTAATCCCGTGAGCGATCACCTTGTGGCACTGGAATTTGGTGGTGGCAACCTCACACAATACGCCCTTGATGGACAGACGAAAACACTTGCTGTGCGACTACAACGTCCTGCGTCAGGTTTTTCGCTATCCAAGTCCGGGCGACTGGTTGCTACCAGCAGTTGGGACGACGTCACCGTCTACGAAACCACGACCGGCGATTCAGTGATGCAAGTTCAAGCCGATGGTTTATACCTTCCGTTTCTGCACGCTCCACTGCTCGCTTTTTCCGGCGACGAGATGCGACTTGTCATGGCCAGCGTTAAGGGGATCCATGTTTGGGACATCTCGACTGGCACGCAATCGACGACCATTATTGAAGGTTCCGAGCCACGAATCACGGCAATGGCGGTCGCACCCAATGATACGCTGCTCGTTTGTTCGGATGCCTGGGTTCGTCGCTACGATTTCTCTGGTAACATCGTCTCGAATCTGACCGATTCCAGACATTGCCGCGCTTGTTGCATATCGAACGACGGACAAAACGCTGCACTGCTTGATGCCGAAAATGTTGTGATCTACAACCTTGCGTCTGGCGAACCAGCCAAATTCGTGCCGTTCGATTGGGCCACTACGATCGCATTCTCACCGGACGGCCAGTCGCTTGCGGTTGGCGACAATGGCGGCAAGGTGACATTGGTTGACGTTCGCACTGGGAAACGTCAATGGTCATCAAGTCCACCGGGTCGGTATAGATGGCCTTGGACTTTGCCTGCTTGTGTCTTGGCGGTCTGGAGCTATGTCGCTTGGCGGTTGTCGTTGAAAGCGAGAGCTGTTGACAACGACTCTCGTAGCACCCAACAGTGAATAGCCAGCCGAACCGCTGCCCCTTGCGACCGGCGCCACCGCATTCCCTCGCAGCCGCGAGTGGGTCAGAATGGTTGTCGTGGAACCTAAATGAATCCTTCGAGGTATGCTTCCATGCAATACTTGATGTCATTTGCCCAGCAGGCACGTTACGAGCGTGGACTCTCAATCTTCCAGTGGGGGTTGACGGGTGTTGGTGTTGCCATCCTTCTCGCTGCTGCTGGGGTCGTCTTTTCAAAATCCAAGGATTCGGCAAGACAGATGTCACCGGCGGTCAAAGCCATCGCTGCGCTCGTCTTTCTGGCACTGGGCTTTGGCATTACTCTACAGTTGCATTGAAATCGAGTACGATGGCCCTCCGAGGCCGTCGTTTCAAGGTGAGCGTACACCAGAACGGTAGAGGGGGAGGCGCGCGCTTTGCTGAAGGA
>CAZUAH010000078.1:0-38400 GCA_964617665.1 uncultured Pirellulaceae bacterium | reverse complement strand
AGTTCAAAATATTGAACTATTATTGTAAACTTTTAAGGTTTATTCATTGATTTCAGTAGGTTATGCAGTTCAAAATATTGAACTATTATTGTAAACTTTTAAGGTTTATTCATTGATTTCAGTAGGTTATGCAGTTCAAAATATTGAACTAAGTGTGTTGACGCATTGCTGGAAAAACTTTTCGCTCTCATAGTGCGATTGGGGGAGGTACGCCCGAACTGATTTCCACCCCGAGCGCCAGCCCATCCTAAACCTTCTCACAGGAAAATTTCAAAAACGGAGGTGTGACGTCACACCCCTCTACGAGAAACCTACTACTAAAATACCGTTTAAGATAACTGCTGATTTAATGCAGAAAAGACTTGACAAACACTGGATTTTATGGTATAATATAGGTAGAAAATGAAGAGATGTTCTGGCTTCGTGCCAGACGGACTTGCCCGAGTCCACTGCCAGTCAGGGTGGGATGTCCCACCCTGACAAACCTTCCCTGTATCGGGAAGGCATATTAGCTGCGGGCACACGCTAATTATGGTAGATGAGTAGAACAGGAGACGAACACGATGACAGATTGGCGATCTATCAGAATGCATTATGAAGTCCTCGGGGAGAACATCAAGGACTTATCGGAACGTTACCATGTGTCTCCGGCACTGATTAATGCAGCAGTTGCTAAAGAGGGCTGGGTGCGACATCCCATAGCGAACACCGTTCGCACATGGCCAAGGAGCGAGGACACTTCCGAAGAGGTTATGTCTGATGTACGCACCAAGGCCGGTATACTTGACACGTTACGAGCAACCGAGCTTGGGCCTACATTTCTGACAACAGAAACTCTGCTGCTTAATAAAATATCTAACATCATTGAAGCCATAGACGTTGAAGCTGAGGACGCGGCCAAACAGTTAAAGTTGCTGGTCGAAAGTCTTCGTGAGCTGAAACCTATCGCCAAGCCTGTCGAGGAAACCCCCGGCGGCAGCGGCCTTCAAGTTAACATACTTAACCATTTCGGCGATTCCGTTCCGGCCGTGGGGTGTGACGTCACACCCGTCATAGAACTAAAGAGGGAGCAAGCGATATGACACGTTTGCCGAAAGGTGGGTGCTGATATGACCATCTGGATCAAACAAGGCGTCTGCGGAACGCTTGTGCCGCAGGCACAAAAGGGATATGGTAGAGTAGCCCGATTATACGCGTCTCGCGGTTACGACTTATATGTAACCAGTATAAGAGATGGGAATCATACCGAAGGTTCTTTCCACTATATAGGGCGAGCTTTTGATATTCGGGCGGTTGAGGAGATATCAGTAACCGCAATTAAAACCGCCCTTGGGAAAGGATGGGATGTTATATACCATGCAGCAAGTAACCATATACATTGTGAGTATGATCCAAAATGACTGAAATAACTTTACCATACAAATTCGAACCCCGACCTTATCAATATGGCGTGCTTAATGCTATGTTGAATCCGGATTACAAGAGGGGTATTGCCGTTATCCCTCGACGTAATGGTAAAGATTTAACTATGTGGCAAGGCCTTATATGCAACGCATTTAAGAGAGTTGGTTTATATTACTATCTCGCGCCTTACTACAACCAAGTCCGGCAGATAATTTGGGAAGGGTACACCAAAGACGGTATGCGGTTTTTAGACTACATACCGAATGAACTCATCAAAGCCAAAACCAAATTAGATATGCGGATTGATCTTGTTAACGGTAGTCAGATTAAGTTGCAGGGATCAGATCAGATTGACCGTATAGTCGGCACAAACCCGATCTTCTGTGTCTTCACAGAATTTTCTCTACACAAACCTGGCTCATGGGAATACCTCCGACCCGTGCTTGCTGAGAATGGTGGTGAAGCTTGGTTTAACGGTACCCCGCGTGGCATGAATCATTTCTATGATCTCTACCGTCAAGCTCAGACCAACCATGATTGGTTTGTGGAATACTTCACAAGGGACGATACCGGCGTTCCTAGTCTTGAAGCTATCGAAGAAGACAGAAGATCGGGTATGCCGGAAGAACTCATCAAACAAGAGTATTACTGTTCTTTCATGTCCGGTTCTGTCGGAGCCTACTATGCCATGTATATGGATAAAGCTCGTGACGACAACCGTATAACCCATGTGCCGCATGATCCGCGTCTTCCTGTATATACTGCATGGGATTTAGGCGTAGCCGATTCTACAGCCATATGGTTTGCACAATTATTTCGCAATGAAATTCGTCTCATTGATTATTATGAGAGTAGCGGAGAAGGTTTGCCCCATTATATAAAGGTATTGCGCGAGAAAGAATATGTATACGAGGAGCATATCGCGCCCCATGATATGGCCGTTCGCGAGTACACTACAGGAGTCAGTCGCCAAGAGACTGCAGCCGACCTTGGTATTGACTTTACCATAGCACCCAAAATCAGTGTCGCCGAAGGCATTGAAGCAGTACGTAATATCTTGCCTCGATGTTGGTTTGATTCACATAAGACCGACCAAGGTATTCAGGCATTGACGCATTATCGGAAAAAGAAAGATGAAAAGACCGGAGCTTTCAGTAAGAGTCCAGTTCATGACTGGTCAAGTCACGGGGCTTCTGCTTTTAAAGAACTAGCAGTAATGGCGGACGAGGTATCACTAGAGCAGCAGTATACTGCTCCGAAAGTTATACGAACTATTAAACGCGGCATCGCCGCCTAGGGGTGGGACAACACACCATGGTAGATATAGCCAGAGCAGACAATAAAAGAGTTGCGTTAGAGTCCGAGCGTTCCGGAGTTGAAGTCGTTTGGGAATTAGTTGAACGATTTATGTTTCCTTTCAGAGGAGAAGGTTACGGGGGCGGGGGTAGCGAGGGTGAAGTTGAATGGCGTCGCCGAGACATCTATGACGGAACTGCCGCTATAGCTAATCAGAATCTTGCTGCTAATATGAATAGTGGTCTGACTAACTCTTTATTCCAATGGTTTTTATTAAAACTCCGAGATCAACGCCTTAACGATAACGCCGAAGTCAAGAGTTGGCTACAGCGATCAGGTAATCGAATCTTTGAAGAACTTCAAGATTCTAATTTTGAACTTAAGGCTAATGAAACTTATCTTGACCTCCCTTCGTTTGGTATCGGGGCAATGGTAGAAGAGGTTGAAGAAGATAAGGTCGGGGACTTTGATAAGTTAATATTCTCTACTGTACCGCCTGGAGAGTATGTATTTGAATTAAGTATTGACGGCGATCTTCTTAATTTCTGGCGTAAACTCCGCATGACCCTTGTACAAATGGAAGATAAGTTTGGATTGTTCGGCCTTCCGAAGAAATACCAAGAGAAGATAATGGCAGGTACTACCGATACGCCTAAGTACGATGTTATATTTCACATATTTAGGCGGAAAGGAATTGACCAAGACGAACGATTTCAAATTCTTAAACCTACTTTAAGACCTTATGGTAGAATATATTATGTAGTAGAGGGCAAAGAGCAACTTGGAGAAGAAGGAGGATATTATGAAATGCCGGTATATCTTCCTCGTTGGCGTACTACTTCTGGTTCTATTTGGGGAAACTCTCCAGCTATGCTGTGTTTGTCTAATGTTTTGTCTCTTAATGAAATGGAAGAATATATTTTAAGGCACGCAGAGAAAGCTATTGACCCGCCTACTATCGGAACTAAACGAGGAGTATTTGGAAATGTTGATGTTTCAGCAGGTGGCCATACTGTAGTACGCACCCTTAAAGACTTGACTACTCTACCAATGGGAGGGGATTTTAGAGTCGGGGAAATGAATAAGAATGATTTGCGAGACATGATTAATCGTACCTTTTTCATGGATCAATTACAGCTTAAAGAAAGTCCTGCAATGACAGCCACGGAAGTTAACGCTAGGTTCCAACTTATGCAGAGGCTTCTTGGTCCGACTCTTAATCGTTTACAAGTAGACTGGCTTGATCCTTTAGTGCAGCGTACCTTTGGTATTTTGTTTCGATATAATAAATTACCTGAACTACCGAGTATATTAGCGGATCAGGGGGCAGATTTGGATATTGAATATACAGGACCGATGGCTAAAGCTCAGCAAGAAGTTAGGGCTTCTTCAATCGAACAGTTCTTGGGTACAGTAGGAGCATTATTAGATGCATTCCCAGATATTAGGAATGTACCAAAAGCTAAGGAAATGATTTCAGAACTTGCAGAGCTACGAGGAATTTCGGTAGATAAATTAAATAGTAAGATTGAGCAGAATACTTTAGAGAAGAATCAGCAGGCTCAAATAGAACAGCAACAGCAAATTCAAAATATGGAACAGGGCGCAGGTATAGCTAAAACAGCGGCAGAAGCGGAGGAAATAAGTGGCAGAACTCAGCAGTAAAGAACAAGTCAGGCATTTAAAAGGTTGGCTTAGTACGGATGAAGGTTTAACAGCTTTGGACATTTTAAAAGAGATGTACTATAATGTTCCGAGCTATAGTGATAATTCGTTAGAGATGGCTCGAATAGGCGGGCAACGAGATTTAATAGAAGATTTAATTGATTACAGTAAAGGAGATTAACCATGGCAGATGGTGAAACCTGGGTTGAAACATACCCCGAAGCGATTCAGAAGTTAGAGGTTTTTAAAGATGTTAAAGATGAGGAGACTCTTATTAAGCGTCTTGAAGATCAACAAACTTACATTGGGCAAGCAATGAGAGTTCCTGATGAGGATGCAGGAGATGACGATTGGACAGCTTTTGACGAGAAACTACAGTCAAAAGTCCCGCATCTTATGCGTACGCCTGACCTAGATAAAGAGGATTCGGTGGTTTCTACTCTGCGGATATTAGGAGCACCGGAGGAGATAGACGGGTATGTTGCCCCTGAGCTAGAGGTAGATGAAGGTATGACTAAGAATACGGACATTGTAGATAAGTTCCGTACTGTGGCTCATACCCATAACCTGACTCAAAAGCAGTTTGAAGGAGTTATGAAAGATATCCACCAAGACGCAGTTGATTCCGAACGATTACGGATTCAAGCGTTTAAAGGAGATCGGGCAGAACTTCAAAAAACTTGGGGCGCGGTTCACGATACTAATCTAAGTGCGGTTTCCGTTTTCATGGAGAAGACAGGAGCACCGGATGCTTTAAAAAAGGTAGCTGAGTTTGGCGATGCAGCCACTTTAACTTGGTTGCACAACCTTACAAAAGCAATATCCGCAGAGAAAGCAGCAGCAGCAGGCGACCACAATGGTGAGAAACCTGGAGCTATGCAACCATCTGAGGCACAGGCTAAAATTTCCGAAATTCGGAGTAATAAGAAACATCCTTATAATAATATTCATGATCCAAATCACAAGGCGGCGAAAGCGAGAATGCGACAGCTTTACCTGTATGCTGATCCGGAGAATGCGACTAAGACTACTCATTATGGTCGAAGTGCATAGGGGTGTGACATCACATAGGGAGAAATAAAATGACAATTTCCGTTGATAATGCGTTTATAACTGAATATAAAGATCAGTTGATTTACGAAGCACAGCAAGGAGATACCCGAGTTCGTCAGTATGTGAATGAAGTATCTTCAAATGCTGAAACCTATACCCGAGACACACTGGATAAAGTGGATACTGATGGAGAGACTGGCCTGGAAACAGGGTACACAGCCGCTCTTGGTATGTATCAAAAATCTGGCAGTAGACGGGCAACTCAGTACCACGATGACACTTGGAAAAGACGTTCCAGCACCCCGAATACCTTTAACCATACCATGACCGTTGAGAATGAAGCTAAGCTGAAAATGCTTATCGATCCCCAAAATGCCTACCGTACTGCCCAAGCAATGCTGGTTCGTAGGTTCTGGGATCGGCTGGTTATTCAGGAAGCTTCTGCGGACATTACAGAAGATGGCTCTACGGTATCCTTTCCTGCTGGTCAGATTGTCGGGGACGGTTCCGCAGCAGTAACGTTTAGTTTGATTCAGCAGATTCAGCAAAAGTTCATGGAAGACGAGATCATGATGGATATGCCCAAGATTGCCTTGGTATCTCCCGTCCAGGTTCGTCAGTTAATGGCGTTAGCTGTTGCAACCAGTTCAGATTATGTTAACGCAAAAGCTCTCCAAGACCTTAACCAGTATGGTGTTGTACCTAACTGGATGGGCTTCACTTGGATTGTTTCCAACTATCTGACCGCACCTTCCGCCGGAGAAATCTATTGCATCTTTATGACAAAGATGGCAATCGACCTTATCATCAACGGCAATGTAGAAGTGATCATTGATCGTAACCCAACCTTGAGTTATATGTGGCAGGTATTTATTGAGCTGACTGCTCATGCTCTCAGAGTTGAAGACGAACAGATCGTTCTGGGGCATTTTAAAAACTCAGACTAATCTTTAACTCATAACCATTTCGTATACGGGGTGTGTTATCACACCCCGTATATCTAAAAGAGGTATAAATATGTCAAATCATCCACGAAGAACAATAACAATTACTGAGATAGCTTCGGTTCAAAAACAGGCTCGGGCAGGCGTTCCTTTATCTGTGATAGCTAAAAGAATGCACATCCGTGAAGATTGTGTCGAGAACTTCTTAACTCTTGCAGACAAGAATATTAGAAAAACTGCAGCGGTTAAACCTCCGGTTAAACCTCCGGTTAAACCTCCGGTTAAGAAAAATACTCGAGTAAAACCAGACGAGCAGGGCAGAACAGTTTTTAATAAAAAACTAAAGGCGAAATAAACCATGGCTGTTTCAGAAGTAAGTATATGCAATAGTGCCTTAGCATTATTAGCAGCAAATAGAATACTAGTGTTAGGGGATGATGATTCTATCGAATCAGTTCTTTGCGAGGACGTCTATGAAACTGCTAGGAATGAACTTCTAGAAGCAGCCGATTGGTCTTTCGCTATTGATCGAATTCAGTTAGCAGCGGCAGCAGAAACTCCCGCGTTCGGATGGGATTATAAAGTGCTACTCCCCGGAAACCATCTAAGAACTATCGCAGTTTGGGAAGATTCAGATTTAAAGAACAGGATGGAATACTTGCAGGAGGGTCAGTACCTTCTTGTAAATTCTGTTCCAGCGTATCTACGATATATCAAGGTAGTTACTGACCCGACAGAGTTTTCGGCTTTATTTATTCGAGCACTGTATACTAGTATTGCCGCTAAGTTATGTATTACACTAACCGAAGATATGAAACGTGAGACTACATTAAGTCAGCAGGTTGAGTTTTATATTGATGAAGCCGCGGCAACTGATGGATTGCAGGGATCGCAGGAAAGGTTAACCTCTAATACGTTTATAAAGGTACGATAATGGCCGCTAAATTCCAGCCTATACAGCAGTCTTTTTCAGGCGGGGCTATAAGCCCCAGAATGTATGCTCGTTCAGATGTTGAGGGCTATCAGCAATCTGTAAAGCAAGCGTCTAATTTTTTAGTATATCCTCAAGGGCCAGCAGATTTTCGAAAAGGTTTTCAGCATATAAAACGATTGGCTGGCTCAAGTACCGATGGTAGAATAATCGCCTTTAATAAGAGCAAAACTGAGGCTTATGCTATAGTAGTAACTAAAGACGAAATTCGGGTACTGTCCGCGGATTTGCTTACAGATACAGGATTAGTTTCACCCTACTCTACTGATGCCCAGGTTAAAGATATTCAGAAAGGCGAACCTCCTGGCGAAGATAAAATTATTCTTGTTACAGGCGAAGTTGCGCCGCAACACGTAACCCATGGTAGTCCTTTTACTACAGGAACGCAGGCTTTAACTAATGCTCCAACAGAATGGACAGGTGCAGTTTGGCCAAAAGTAATAGGATTTGCTGACGGTAGGTCTTGGTTCGCTAATATCGTAGGAGATGATGTGCGATATTGGGGTTCCACTTCTGGTAGTTTTTATGATTTTGATACTGGAACTGGTCTTGATGATGAAGCTATTGACCGAACGTTAGACGAGCGTGGTCAAATTCAGTGGATTGTTAAAGGTCGGGATTTAACTTTCGGAACCGAACGGGGGATATTCTTACTCACCGCGGCGGGGAGTGTCATCACACCCAGTGACATTCAAGCGGATTTGGAATCTTCCGAAGGGTCTTTGTTTATTCAAGGCGAAAAAGCGGCAAGTTCAATTCTTCATGTATCTCAGGATGGTAGGAAAATGCGGGAGTTTACATATCGTCTTGAAACTCTACGTCAGCAATGGACATCAAAAGACTTATCTTTCATAGCAGAGCATTTAACAGAAGACGGAAATAATATTAATAGAATTGCTTATTCTGCTTTACCTGATAGTATAGGGTGGGCTTCTACCGATCTTGGAAAACTCTTAGGCATTACTTATGATTTTGATTCTAAGATATTCGGTTGGCACGATCATAGCCTTGGCGATGATTCGGAAATTGTAGATATATGCAATTTGCAATATAACGGGACAAGTCAATTATGGGCGCTAGTGAATAGGAATAGCGGGTTGGAAGTAGTTCGGTTAGGCTCGCAATATCTTGATCACTATGCTACTCAGACCTCTGCCACATTAACTACTAGCATTGGGCCGTTTACTCATTTGGCAAATGAAGAAGTGACGGTATTAGTAGATGGAGCTTTTGGCGAAGTTATCACATTGGATGGCTCAGGTAACGGCACTCTTGCTCGGGGCGGTTTAGAATTTGTAGTAGGTCACGGATATACTGGAACTTTACAGAGTTTGAATACAGACAAAGGCGATCCTTCTGGTTCTGCAGCATCGCTATTTAAACGATGGAATAAACTTTTTGTTTATGTTTATAATTCTATAGTGCCAAAAATTAACGGTATACGTCCAGGAACTCGATCTCCTATTACACCTATGGATGAAGCAGAACCGCTAAGAACAGAGTTTTTACAAGTACCTACTAGAGGATTTAGTAGGGAAGGGACTGTAACCATTGTACAGGATTTACCTTTTAAAACTACAGTGTTAGCTTTAATGGGTCAGATGAAGCAGAACTGATATGATAGTCTTACCTTATACAGAAGGACTTGTTTACGAAATGGATTTTAATGATGTAGTTCCTAATACGTCTAAAAAAGTAATTGAAGACAGTATTTTAGTAGCTACTCATGCCGGAGTTATTATGGATAAGGATAAACCTATTATAGTATTTTTATCAAATGTAATAGGTTCGGTGAGTTTTGTATCGGCTTTGATGGTTAAAGGTATAGAAGATCGCGCCCTTAAAATAGTTAAGTTAATAAAACGTATCAGTAAAGAATACATGGTAAAACAGAATATTTATATATTGGCAGCGGACGATGTTACAAACAATGAGCAAGTGCGGTGGTTAAAAATTTTAGGGTTTAAGAAACATACTGATAAAGTTTACATAAAGGAGGTATGATATGCCTTGGGTAGTTCCAGTAATGGCAGTAATATCCGCAGGTGCAGCAGTACATAGTACCGTACAAGTAAAGAGGCAAGCAAAGAAGCAGGTTAGGTCAGCAGCCGCTATTGCTGAGGCTAATGCAGAAACAATTGAGTTAGAGACTGCCGAGAACCTCCGGCTTCAGGAAGAAGAAAATGCAGCCTTGTTAGCAACTGCTCGGTCTAAAGCAGCAGCTTCCGGAACAAGCGGAGTATCTGAATCCATCTTCTTAGCAGATTTAAGAAAGAAAGGTTTAGAAGAATTAGCTTGGCTCAACACTGTCGGGGCTTCTAGACAACGTGTTACAAGATTACAGGGGGCATCTGCCGTTGGGGCAGCAGAGGGCAAAGTTAACGCGGCCCAAGGTAAAGTAGTAGGTGCATTTGGCGAGTTCGCCCAAGCTACTGCAGAAGCCGCACCTTTTGTACAGGATGCGTTTAAATCTGATTTCCCTAATACTTCTCCGTTTTAACGGGGTGCGACAACACACCATGAGGATACTATGAAAATTCCAGCATTTAAAAGAGGTTCTAGACGATCTCTTGCGACTATCGATCCTTCCGTTGCGGTGTTTGATACAGGACATGGTAGTGTAGCCCAAGGATTTAGCAACTTAGCAGGAAGTTTTAGAGATATAACTGCTAATATTCAAGCTCAGAAAAAAGCGGATATAGTTGAACAGCGTCGACTCGACGCAGAAGATCGCCGAATCCGAAACGAACAAAGAGCCGCAGAAAAAGAAGCCGCTCGCGAACTTGAGGCTCTACAAAAGAGAGAAGCAGATAATGCTCAGTGGGGACAAGATGTTAATAGTTCTAGAGCCTCTGTAGATTTTAATAGTTTAGTTACTCCTGATGGAGATGTTAATTTAAGTACCTTACCACAGAGCATTAAGTTTCCAGGGGAGGAAAAGTACCGAACGCAAACAGAAGCCTTACCGGATGGTACTACTCGATTAAAATTAGACGGAACTGTACCAGCTTATTATGTAGAACCTTACTATCATTTACATCAAGCGACTGCTTCAATACGAGCAGAAGCTAGCACTATATCTGATGATTTTTTACGGGGTAAATTCATACAAGTTAATGTAGCAAAAGCTCAGGAAGTATTTGCGAAGCAATTACGAACAGCTCAAACGAAAGGAAAAGCTTATCGGTTAAAGCAGGATAAAGAACGAATAAAAGCTTTTAAAGACATAAAAGATTATGGTAGAATGATTGTGGCTGTGCAGAATTCTTCCTTATCAGAAGTAGAAAAAGCGGCAGCTACATTAATAGGTAGGCAAGGGATGGAAGAACAAGGCTACCATAATTTGATGTCGGTTGCAAATTTACAAAGTAAAAAATCTATAGATGATCTTATGGTAGCATATAAAACTTTATCTATGGAACAAGAAGCATATGAAAAAATTGGCGGCAGATTAGATGAAACTTCAAAAATGAATATGAAAAATAATATTGAAACTAAGCTCAAGAAAATGTTTGAAAATGAATTGTCTGCTACTAAACTTAATCATGCAAGAGCTGTTAAAGAAGGACGCGAGTTAAAATCTATAGCATTAGATAGTAATGTAAGTTCAGAAGAAATTCAAAGAGTACTGAATAACCTAAAGAATGTTAACGCTACAGCGCAGAATACAGTATTTGGAAAGACTAAATTTAACACTGATGCAGCTTTGTTAGCGGAAGATTTAGAAGTAATAATTAATAATAAAGCTACTATCCAAACTACTCGAACTTGGACACAAGCGGAACAAAAACTATATAAAGCCACTCATAAGGGAAAAGACGCGACTCTTGCAGAAGCTCAGTTAATGAATCTTATTGAAGAACAATGGGATAAAGACGCGGCATTGTGGAGTTTAAATTCCAGAGAAGGAGCAGAAAGTCAGGGACTAGTAGAGCCTCTACCTACTAATATAACTCCGCAAAATATATTAACTCCAGAAGTGGAGACAGTCTTTCAGCAGTTTTATACTGACGTCATTAAAGTTAATGACCAAGGCAGAGGTAACGAAGTAAATGCCAGTATATCTAGAGATACCGCTCGTCAAGTTATCGATTCTTGGGATAAGTTGGATTTAAATCAGAAAGGTCAGTTTGCTAGAATGATTAACCGAACTTACGGAGATGACCATGATGCTTTCTTTGAGGGTCTTAAAGACCAGAGTATGCCTAACTTCGAAGTTTCCTTAGCTAAAGTACTGGCTTCGGTTTCTGAAACAGTAGCTAATAATGTTGCAGTAGGCCGAGAAGGGCGACAGAATGATAAGGGGTGGGACAACGCACTCAGCTCATTATTTAACGAAACGTACAGAGAAGAAACTTTAGGGCTATTTAATGCAGCGGATTCCGAATCTTATGGGGATATGTTAGAAATTGTAAAAGATTTAACTTTTACTCTTAGTGACGGAGTTCCAGAGAACGCAGAGAAAATATTGCCCGAAGCCATAGATCAAGCTTTTGGTGGAGTTTTAAAATATAAAGGGTATCATTTAGTAGCCCCGAATAATGAGGTTACTCAAGATACTTTTCGTAATGATGTTCGGCAACTACATCATAAAGATTTGTTGAATAAAGGATACAAAGCTATAGGTGCGCCTTATGGTGCAGCTAATGTTGTTAAACTGCTTAGGAATGGTACGCTTCGGTTTCGTAAAGTTGCTCCGAACTCTTATACTTTTATTGACGAAGCAGGTAGATACATTACGACTAAAACTAAAGACGGGTTTGAACCATACATTTGGCAGTACGGAGACTTTTATACACGGGAGCAAGCCCAATTTGACGGTACGTATAATCGAAAATTAAAAGAAGCCCGAACAGATAGTAGACCAGCTTTGCCAGATGTTAAGCATCCAACTCTATCACCTGCTAGTTTAGACGTTATTAGGGATTTACAGAAATTAAAACCTAGTCCTAGAGTGGGGTTTTAAATGGGTTTAATAAAACATAAACCGGTAGTAGGAGAAAACCAACAACCGTTATCTGCTAAAGAAGCGGCAGGAACTTTCGAGTTGTTGAAGCAGAGTTTTCAATATGCTTTTGATACTACGACTTCGCACGCCCCGTTGCACAATACTGAAATGTTTAGTATGCGGAATCAAGAAGTTCAAGATCGGATAGCGGATGGTACAGTTCCTAAAAATATTAGTCAAACTTTCGGTACGGATTATAATCTTATAGCTCGCTATCTTAACGAAGAAAAAGGATTTAACATCCCGTCAGATATTGATTTGAAAAAAGAGCAAGGCAAGATGATCCGAGAGCGAGGAGAAGATTTAGCTCGATTGCAAGAAGGGGCTACTACGGGACAGAAAATTATTGGCGGGGCAGGTTTTATGGCCGGAGCAATGATGGATGTTGACGTAGCAGCCGGAATGTTTATAGGCGGAGCTAGTGCAGTTTACAAAGGGTTACGTGCAGCAAAAGCTTTTAGACGGGGGTTAGCAGTCGGAGCAGCTTTAGAATTACCCCGACAGATTTCAGTGTGGGAGTATAAAACTGCAAGAGATATAGACACTAATGCTAAGGAGGTTATATTTAACATAGCGTTTGCAGCCTTTGGCGAAGCCGCAGCAATCGGGCTAATAGCAAAATTAAGTTCTTTGAAAACCGCTAAAGCGGTAGATGAAATAGTTAAGAGACACGGGGACGAGATGTCTCCCGACGCTTTGCATCAAGCGGCTAATACTAAAAGATTAATGGAATCAGAAGTTACGGAAGATGCGGAAGAACTGCTATCTACTATTCAACGTAAGTCTGATGATTATGAATTGCATACTCCTATAGAGTCTAGGGAACTAGATAATCTCGCAGCTCGCCAAGATGCTTCAAGATTAAAAGAGTTGCAGGGTAAAAAGAAACTTACAGAGTTAGAAGCGGATGAACTTGAAATACTAACAGATCAACAGAGATTCACTCGAACAGTAACCGAAGTAACTGATAAGAAAGGTAAGACCACGACAACCGTCAAGGAGACCAAGGGTGCGACAACACACCCCGCTGACGATTTCAAACATATAAATGATGCAGATAGGCAATGGTTAAAAGGGCGAGGAGCTGAGATCGTAGATGAAGCGGAGAATTTAGATTCGCTCGCAGAGCAAGTAGCGGATTGTTTAATCGGAAACGGAGTTAAAATATAATGTCTTTACGAAATTGTATAGCTACTAAGATATCTCATAGAGAAACTAGAAATCGACTATTGGCTATTGCCGGAGACGAGGAACTTGAAACTCAGGTATTACTTGAATTTGGTAAACGCAAGAAAGACCTTAGCAACCTAATCGCCGATTCTAAAAAGCGGGTAAGCTTAGAAAAAGAAATGGTAGATTATACAGAACCTTCGGTTCTTGATCCTAAAAAGCTACTACGTAATCCGTTTAGAGCACTTGCAAATATAATATCTGGCCCAACTAAGTCTATGGAGGTTTTGGGAGATTCGATAATAACTCAATTACATCGTACTTTGGAGGGGCATCTATCTAAAGCTAAAGTTAAAAGTGTTATGGGTAAATGGTTTTCTAAAGCAGACGATACTTGGAATCGTCATGCGAGTATGGCTATACAGGGGGATGAAGTTGTTGAACCTGAACTTGCGGCCTTCGGAAAAGCTTTTAGAAAAATAGGAAAAGAAGTAGCTGAGAGAATTAATAAAGCAGGGGGCAGAATTAATGTAAAAGAAGATTTCTACTTACCTCATATACAAGCAGCAGACCGAGTAAAGAAAGCAGACTTAGCTCAATGGAAAGCAGACGTTAAAAAACATTTCGATATGGAAAACTTCCTATATGAAGGTAGTGAAAAAACTATAGATGATGTGTTAGATAAGATGTTTTCAAATATAGTTGATCCTACAAGTGCGGGAGCGGGAATAGGGCGATCATTTCGCCGAAGAATGAATACTAAATCCGGCAAGGATTGGTATGAGTTCAATAAAAAATACGGAAACGAAGATGTCTTCGGCACGATAATGAAATACTTAGATAGTTCAGGAAGGCAGATTGCAGCACTAGAGACTCTTGGGCCGAATCCCCGCCAAATGGTAGAACAGCTCAGTAAAAAAGCTAGTGGTATGGCATCAGATTTAAAGTTAAAAGGTAAAGTAGTTAAAGACGGAGGATTATATGCAGAAGCTGCGGTACATCGTTATAATAACCTTATGGGTTTTACTACTACTGGTAGCCCTTTTTGGTCGGGGGTTGGACAAACTCTTAGGGCTATACAGGTTGTCACCAAATTGGGATTAGCTCCAGTTACCGCTATAACAGATACTGGTTTTTCAGTTGTAGCAGCACAATTAAAAGGTATGCCTGTAATGCGTATGCTTAAAACTCAATTAATTGAGCTGTTTACTAAACGAAATTCTAAATTTTTAGCACAGATGGGGGTTGTATCAGACGTAGTTATAAATGATATTAGAGCCGCCCACCGCTATGCTGATGTTGGCCAGAACGGAAATGCAGTTAAGATTGCTAGCTTATATACTAAGGTTATCGGACTTAATAGATGGACTAACACAATGAAAACGGGTCACGCTTATGAACTCTTAGCGCATATGACTAATATTCGCGGCAAGCGTTTTGGTGATTTATCTAATGGTATGAAGTTTGTTTTAGACCAGTACAAAATTGATCGGGGTGTGTGGTCGCACCTTCAAGAAGCGGGTACTGTTCAACATCGGGGAGCAACTTTTATAGAGCCAGCAAAGATTGCAGATCGTGAGAGTCGAGAAAAATTCTTAATGATGTTACAGGCTGAAACAAGATACGCTGTTCCAGAACCAACGGCTGCATCACGAGCCGCATTAAATTTTGGGCAGGCCCCAGGCACATTAGCAGGAGAGTTCTTAAGAGTTGGGACGCAGTTTAAATCTTTCCCTGTTAGTGTTATGCTAATGCACTTAGCCCGAATAAGGGCTTTACCGACTCAGAGTACAAGAGCTTTTTATACATCAAAGTTATTAGCTGGAACTACCATATTAGGTGTTATGTCTTTGTGGATTAAAGATATACTTAACGGTAGAGACCCCCATGACATCACACCAAAATTCGTAGTTAAAGCTATGGTACATGGTGGAGCGACAGGTCTTATGGGCGATGTTATGTATAATGTTGGAGAATATGGTGGAGGAGTAGGAGACTTTGTAGCTGGCCCAAGTGCCGGATTAATGAATGTATTATTAAAAGCCGCTCGCGAAATTATGGATGATGAGAAAACGTTGAAAGAATACAGTGGGAAGTTAACAGCTACAGCTCTTAAGCAGGTAGGACAATCCGCATCCTATGGAAAGTTACTTGTCAACAGTTATCTTATTGACGGGTTGCAAGAATTTGTATATCCAGATATACGGAAACAAAGACGGAAGAAAATTAAAAGAGAAAAACGTGAAGGTATAACAAGATTTAAAGAGCCAGGCAAACCTTCAAGACGTGGCCCGAAAGCACCAAAAATAGACTTTTAAAAGGGGAGTATTATGACTTTAGCAACTAGCATTAATAGAGCAGATCATATTGGCGATGCTTCTACGACAATATTTGCTTACAATTTTCGGGTAGATGTTTTAGGAGACATGTCTGTATATCTTAACAATGTATTACAGACGAGTGGGTACACTGTACAAGACTTAGCTACAGATGCTGGCGGTACAGTTACATTTACTACCGCTCCCGCTAGTGGGGTAGCAGTTGCTTTAGTTCGAGAAGTAGCCTATATACAAGATACCGACTATACCCCCTATACAAAATTTCCAGAGGATGTACATGAACGAGCTTTGGATAGAATAGTAATGCAGACCCAGCAACTTGAAGAACTAGTTGAGAGAGGAATGGCTATCCCTGGGGGTGAAACTTGGGATGGAGATTTACCTGCCAAAGCGTTAAGAATTAACAAACTTTTAGGATTTAATCTAAACGGCGATCCAGCCGTTTCAAGTGCTACAATGTCTGATTTTGAAGCCTTAGTCGCAGCGGCGGCGGGATCAGGAGTATTAATAACCGCTTCTACATTTACTGGGGATGGGGAGACTATAGCATTTAATTTAACTGTTACTCCTCCAAGTGCAGAAGCTTTAATGGTATTTATCGGAGGATCATTACAACGGGCGGTAGTAGATTATACTGTATCTGCGGCGGTATTAACATTTTTAGAAGCTCCTCCTTCGGGAGCGGTTATAGTTGCCAAAAACCTTGGGTATTCTACAGGAGCTTTAACTGGATTAGATATAAGAATAGAAGAAGTTAGCGATGTGGATGTATCTAACCCTCCTACGGCAGCTGAGTTAACCGCTATATTTGGAACCCCAGCTAGTCGAGGGGACGGGTTTATAGGATTGGTAGACGATAACGGAGCAGGTACTGCAGTTTATATGATTGTCGCTAAAGATACTAATTGGTGGCATACTTTAATGACAAAAGCGTCATAGCGTAGTCGACCCACGGGGTGTGATAACCCACCCTGTAATCCGCAAAGGCGGAATAATATAAGGAGACATATATTATGTCACAAAGAGGAAACAGAATGGGGCTAGGCTCCAAAGAATGGCCTTCGGCAAATGGTGCTGTATCGACTACAGACTATCATAAATTTGGCGGGAACTCGTTTATTACAAATGCAACTGCCGCATTAACTCTTGCATTGACGGATGGCACCCACCAAGGACAGCTTACTTTCATTAAGCTGAAAACTAAAGTTACTAACAACTTGGTAGTCACTCCTGCAAATCTTGGAGACGGCGCGACCTTAACATTTGACGCGACTGGCGAAGTGTGTCTGTTGATGTGGATGGGATCGAATTGGGAGATCATTTACAATACTAGCACCTTAGGTTAATACTTAACACTTCGGGTGGGTGTGACAACCCACCCAAAGGACTTTTGACATGAAAAATGATAGACGACAAAAATCTACAGCTGAAAAGATATTGCCCTGGGCGTCTAATATGTTAATAGGATTAGTAGGAATGTTACTTCTCCTCCTCTATACCGCACAAAATGATAAGATTTCAGCGCAGGACGATCGGATAAACTACCGATCAGATGAAGTTCGAAGGGTCTTAGAAAAGAAAGTTGATAATAAGACACTGATGCAGGTGCTAGAAAATAATCGAACCGAACATGAACACTTTAAACAAGAAGCAGAGAAAGCAGAGAAACAAAGAGAAAAGGACAAACTGGAAAACAAACGAGTACAAGAAAAATTAATAGATACGTTAAACCGAATACAGCTTGAGATAGCTAAGCAGGAGTAAGATATGAAAAACCTTCTTATAGCGTTATTAATACTAGCTTCATCAGTATGCTTTGCCGCCGATCCAATTATAGTTTCGGATGGTGCGAGATACGTATATGTAATAGATAAGGACAACGTAGCAAGAGGAATCAGAATTGACGACTCTTCTTCTGGCATAGTTACAACTACATTTCCTCATAGCGAATTACATGAAGCAAGTACATACCAAACTAATATTAGCGATGCTGATATTAGTACTAGCCCCCTTCGTATAAAAATGGTAATACCCGCTCAAGAGAAAAGAATTCATATGCTAGCTTTTGGGGTTTCAAGTGGGGCAAGCATATTCACCATTACAGAAAATCCTACTGGAGGGGCTACAGGAGGATCGGCGTTAACAGCTTTTAATAAACGAAGGGATAGTGCTAATACTACTACGGCTACTCTTACTCAAGGAGTTACAGCTCCTACCGGAGGTACAGTACTAGGCCCAGATCCGGAAAGGCACGGGTTTGATAAAGATAAAATTTCAGGGGAAACAAGAGATACGGCAGAATGGATTCTAGGTAAAACAGGATCAATAGAAACCTATGTATTTGAACTTGAATCAGGCACAGGGGACGTTATCGGGAACTTACTTTTAGTTTAGTATGAGCATACAGATAATAATTAGGAGATAGATTATGAAACGACTAATCACACTTATGGTAGTTCTCTTTTGGGTATCTGCCGCAGCAGCATTTAATGTAACAGACGGAGATAGAACTATACCGCCTGCTGATAATATGGAAGGTGGCGGGATAGTTACGGTAGGTACTACAGCAGTTGCAATGACATTCACCGCTACACCTACACGAACTATTGTTATTGTATCATACCCGACAAATACAGGTTTAATATTTGTAGGTAAATCAGATGTCACAAATCTCGGAGCAAACGCATTTGCCGTATTACAATCTGGAGATAGCGTGACGTTAGACTACGATGATGCAACTAATGCGGTTTATACGGTATCAGATACGGCGGATCAAAAAGTAGTTAAAGGAACAATTTATTAATGGTGTGACAACACACCCCCTAATGGTAGAGGAATACTATTATGAGACATTTTAAAAATATATTAGCAGCCTTAGTAGTCTTGCTCATAGTAGTAGGGCAAGCCGGTGCAGTAAGTAAGATAAACCCTGCAATGATTGATATGGGTACGGTTTATTATCCTGTATCAACAGCATCTGATCAAGGAGTAGCGGGTAATAAAAATACTATAAATCATTTTATAGATACTACTGGAACGAGCGAAATTACTTTAGTATTGAGAAATAATTCTGGGTCTGCTACGACTACTTATACACTAACCACAAATGAAACGATTCCAGAACGTGTCACTTTACAAATTGAACGTGGAGCAGTCCTTGACGGTGCAGGGACTCTTACTATTGAATCTAATTTAGATATTAATAGATACCAGATATTTGATGTAACATTTGATGTAGATTTTGCAGTGGAGACACCCGCAAATTTTGAAGTGTTTCCTGAGTGGTGGGGTGCAGTCCCAGACGATTCTACAGAATGCTCTGCGGCTATTAACGCCGCCATTTTATCTTTGTCAACTCGTGGAGGAATTGTTAGACTTGGGGTCGGAGTCTATTCTCTTACTTCTTCTATTCTTACAGACCAATATATCACGATTAAAGGTGAAGGATATAATTCAACAGTAATACACCAAGATGCTAACGAACACGGCATTACAATGGGAGTTGCGGCAGACGGGGCTAATGTTAAGTTCGAGGGTTTCCAAATAAATTGTCACTTCGGAGGTACGCATACTAAAAACGGTATTGATCTTGATGGCTCCGGTGGTAGTATCCGATTTACAATGAGAGACGTTCTGATTCAAAATTTTAAAAACGGCTTGTATGGCGATCAGATAGCGTACTCTATTATTGAGGGTTTTTCAAGGATAGTATCGCCTACTCAAGATGCTGTTCATTTAGTAAGAACAGCCGCAAATAATACTAACATTACTATTCAGGACTTACAAGTCAATTCTCCAGGTCGGGATGGTGTCCGTATAGTAGAAGGTACTAATATAGATATTTTTGGCGGGTTTGTAGATTCTTGCGGGGGAGTAGGATATTATCTTGATAGCGTTACTAATTTCTCTATGACTGGGGGATCAGCAGAAAATGTTATTAGTCATGGTATACATATATTAGGTTCTGGTACAGGATTAAATTTTACGGGTACAAATCTATCTACTAATGGAGGAGATGGTATTAGGATAGACGACAGTAATTATATCAACGTTTTTGCTCCTAACATAACTAACTCTACAGACAACGGAATTAAAAATGTAGCGGGCGGAAGAATAATTGTTATGAACGCTCAAATTTCCAGTAGCGGACTTAGAGATATTGATGATGCAATGGGAAGATTGGTGGTTGTTGATGGCAATCAATCCTCTGATGAGGATAGTTTAGGTCTTAAAGGTACAGCAATGTTTACTTTTGACTATTCTGATCAAGCTACAGCAGGTACTTGGAATTCTGGTGTTTGGCTCCCCTCAAAATTTATATTAACAAGAGCTTGGTATGATGTAAATACTACTTTTACTGATGATGCTACTGATGCAACTACAATAGCTTTAGGTTTAGTTACTACTACTGATATTTTAGCAGCTATCGCAATAAGTAATGGGGGTAACCCTTGGGACGATGGGCAGCATAACGCTATTCCGCGAGGAGACGATCCAAGTACTTATGTTCAAAATGCTGTTAAACAACAACTAAGTGTAACGGTTGCAGGAGCAGCCACACTAACAGCGGGTAAGGTCACTGTATTTTTAGAATATGTTGGATCAAGATAAGGAGTTATCATGAAAAAAATAGTTTTAGTTTTAGTTTTAGTCTTAGGCATTGCTGCAAGTTCTTTTGCAGATGGGATTGATATCCAGCCAAGAGGTGCAAAGAAAGGCGTTAATGCAGACATCACAAGTTTAACAGGTCTTGACGATGATGGAATTCCAGGGGCAAAAGTTGTGGCTGCAACAGATGCAGCAGAAGGTGTATCTGAACTTGCTACAGATGCAGAAACAGTGACCGGCACAGCAACTGATAGGGTTACAACTCCTGCCAATGTTACAGCTAAAATGGCAGCTCCAGGGGCTATCGGGGGGACTACTCCAGGATCGGGGGCATTTAGCACGTTATCGGCAACAGGTATTATTACTGCAACTGGTGGGCAGATAGGGTTTCCAGCCACAGCAGTGCCAAGTGCCGATGCAAATACACTTGACGATTACGAAGAAGGCACGTATACCCTGACCATAGTAGGGTCAACGTCAGGCAACTACAACCTCAACGGCTCAAGGGAAACATTACAATATCGGAAAATTGGAAATATGTGTTTTGTGGGGGGAGAAGTCGCCATTGCGAACGCAGACGGTACTCCTGTCGGAGACCTTAGATTTTCCCTTCCTTTTACAGCGAGTGCTTTAACTGAATTTTCCGAATTTACGTTAGGGTCGGCATTGATATGGGGTCATGGAGGCTCACTTCCAAATGCTCAATATTCCCGTCCTGGAACAGGTGTAGCCTATTTTAATGTAGTCCATGTAACTGACGGAGGAACATTTGATCTTATAGAGGTTGCCGATGTAGACACACTATGGGATTTCGCCGTCAGCCTTTGGTATGTGTGTGAATGATTAATATGACTGATATAGTAAGTATGCCCATAAGTCAAGTGATAGACTATAAACGATCCTGCATTACGGAGCCGTTTCATTTTTATAGTGACGTTCTCAACCGATGGTGTGTTGTCCCACCTGGCTTTGAAATGGACTGGGAAAGTGTGCCGGTAATAAAAGGCACATCGAAAGTGGCAGGGTTAATACATGATTACCTTTGCCGCATAGATTCTGATCCGGTGGTTACTAAGAAGATTGCTGCAGATGTATATAAAGAATTTCTAATATACCGAGGGGCTTCATGGTGGAGATGGAGAGCAAAATACTGGGCGGTTCGTGTAGCCCCTCGGTATTTTCATAAACTTACAGTTTTATAAACGCTTTTTAAAATAAGAACAAGTGGCAGGTATCTTCGGATACTTGCCCTTATCATTCGGAATCTCAGACTTCCTGCTTTTCTGGTAGCAGATACACGACTCACGGCATTGTTCACTAATCAACGGACAGAACCATTTAGGTCTCTCTATTTTCCTCGGCATAAGTATTCTCCATTCCATGGTAGATTTCTTCTACCATGAGGGCTTCTAATAAAATTAAATAGTTAATAGCATCACCGATCTTCTCGTCAACGAGGTGTGACGTCACACGGTGGGTTCCATTTTTCAAATCTATCACACTGACAAGATGCTTCTTGAACATACCCCACAAGGACTGGCTCGGAGTCTCATCATCAATTCTTGCAGCGACCTTAAAGTTGTGCAGCCGGTCTTGGTCTGATGCGTACTCTCCTCCTTTGCTACGAAGCACTTTCCGTATCCTGTCAATCCTTCTTTCCACTAACTGATTGAATCTTTTGTTTCGCAATATGTTTCTCTCCTTGTCTAATAGTACGTTCTAGTTTAGATAGTTCCGCTCTAAGTTTACGCCATCGAGCAGGACTTACTCCTCGCCTTTGTCTTGGGTCTGGTTCGGCTTCCACATTACCTCCTCTATAGTTAGGTTCATATTTTAAATGGTTATTACGGTTACGTAAAATATCTTTACATTTTAAACACAACAGACGGGGAAGCACATTACCTCCCGACCAAAAATATTGATGCTTAGCATCTGCTATTACTAACTTATGATGTTTCCCGCAGCGAGGACACTTCGCCGCAATCTTCTTCATGCGAGCAATTCCTTTGCTGGAATTTTTCTTATCTTTACTTTGGCTTTATTAATTACATTAATCCTTAGCACATTCAAATGCTGCAAGTAATCCGCCTTTAGTATTGACTGTAATACGTTGGGTTTTCATAGTTGTAATCCCCGCTCTCTCATAGCTTGTTTAAGAGCTACATCAGTTTCAAATTTCTGTTTCAGTCTCCATGCCACATCTTCATCAATCGAGTTCTCAAAACAAACGGCGTGTGACATCACACCCCGCGTCTGTCCTTGCCGATACAATCGCCGTATCAGTTGGTAGTATTGTTCATACGACCAGGGTAGAGCAAGCCACAAAAGGATATGCCCACCGGCCTGCATATTTAAACTATACTGTACTGACCCAGGATGTACCAATAGTAATGGTAGCTTACCCTGATCCCACTGACGCAATAACTTTGCTGCATCAGTAGAGCTAGTACGCCCTGCTATTATAGGTACTTGTCTTTTTAATAGGTTACATATAACTTCGTATTCAAATTGAAATTGGATAGCACACAAAATAGATTGACCAGCAGATTGTTGCAACATTGCCTGTAGATACTGGGCTTTTGCGGGACTTTTAAGGAGTCGTTGGCCGTTATCCGTATAGATTCCGCCTTGAAGAAGTTGGCGGAGTTTAAGTCCTGCCGTAGCCTGAGAATTGGCAACTACTACATCACCGTCTTTGAACTCTACAATATATTCCGTATCCATCTTATCATATAGCTTCCGGATACTCTTAGGCATAGGAATACGTATCGTGTTCTGCTGCAGCGGGGGCATATTGAGATGGTCTTCCGCATTAAGTTGAAACGTAATATCCGCTATCTTACTATATATCTTTTCTTCTGATCCAGGAAGTATATTAGTTTGAAATAAAGGTGCTCCTGTATAGTTGAAGTACCTACCTCGGAAATCATAGTAACTTGGAGTTAAGCGTTTACCTTTATCAAGTAAGTAATACTGCGCCCACAACTCTATCAAACTATTAGGTACAGGTGTTGCAGATAGAGCTAACCTATAGCCACTATAGATAGGCATCATCTGAGCTAACATTTCAAACCTGGGCAGCATACCAGTTTTAGTTTCTTTGGTACGGTACTTAATCATAGAGGATTCATCGAATACTACTAAGAACTTGCGGAGTTTGAATCCGCCCTTATTGCAAGTATCCATAAACCATTTAAGACCTTCATAATTTAGGAGTGTGACGTCACACCCCGCTGCCTGTCTTGCATAGTAGTTCTTATTGTTACCATGCAAGACAGTGTAGCGTAGTCGAGGTGTCCACTTAGCTATCTCATTAGGCCAAGTATAAGTAACAGCAAGTTTCGGGCCGAGTATAAACGCCGGTATGCCAAGCCGTTCTATAACTTTTAAAGCTATAGCCGTCTTACCTAAGCCCGCATCCAACATATGGTAAATAGCCCCATACTTGACTGTTAAATCTACTGCCCTATTTTGGTAGTCGTGGAGTTCGAGTGTCACATCGCTATCCTTAACTCATGCAGCTTAGATTTCAAAGCCGCTACAGTTTCCTTGTCCTGTTCTTCTTGAACTTCTCTCTTTGCCCGATCTACTAATGATTCACTTTTCATTGGTGTAACCATGTCCACTACCTCCTTATTAAACGTTATTTAAATGCAGCACCACTTGCTGCATCAGTCGTCGCCCCGCTGATGCGGAACAATAAAGTATTCCGATCCGTTATATTTAAAACTCCCTTTATTAACCTGTACTCTGGGAGTTTTAAGCATCACATTCTTCCGATCTGTTTTCGTATACACACTACACATTCTAGCCAACGATCTCTTTAAAGCTATCTGTTCTGTTTGATTAGGTATGTGTCCTATCTCAGGAGCTACCATCTTCTTTATCATTCCGAAAGTTTTACAGTACGTACTAGTCCTGGGATTAGTCTGACCTTTAGGCAAAGTGCCGAGCCTTATACAGTTCTGCATATCCCACCGGAACATTTCGCTCAAGATAAATACCATGCCCGTCTTGTTAGTTATCCGCTGATGTAACATAGTTTGGTAGCCGAGCTGAGTCTCCGTCAACAACCACGGTGGGTTGTCACTAGGCGCAGCGGTGATCTCGTCTCGTAAATCATTTACTATTCTATGCCAACACACTTTGTTAAGTTTATCTGTATCTACCCACGCCACAGGGATATGGTAGATTCGTCTCGATCCTGTGTCTGATAGATTGAATTCTCTTTTATTAGAAGTCGCACCATACATAGCCATAGGAGTTACTACAGATGCTATGACCTCATACTTATCTATAAATTTCTGCGGAGTATTATCTATAATCTTTTTAAAATTTGATTCTGAATCTCTAGTTAGATACTGCTCTATTTCATCCCATGCTATTAGTAAATTCTCTGATGATAGCTTTACTATATCTCTCATTGATCCTTCTGATGCAAACCCATGAGTAGTAAAAGCTATGTATTCTTCTCGCATAAATTGGGGGAGCATGAATCTAAAATGAGAAGTCTTCCGTATTTGTTCCGCACCTGTTAGTAATAGCACACAGTTATTCATATGGTGGCTACCCTTAAAGAATACATTACGCACCATACCCATGAGCCAAGATTTATAATAAGTATAATATAAATCATACTCCCTATCTTTATTCGTAGTCATGTAATCTATCTTTAAAGCAGAGAACATATATTCTACAGTTGAGATAGGATGGTAGGTTGCGTTCTCTTGAATACGTTCGGGAAGTTCTGTGAAGGGGGTGTTAAAATATTCTCGTATAACATCTAACTCTCTTGACACTTGATATATTAAGTTACGCACGAATTGTGCTACTTGCGTCTGACTAAGACTAACAAAGCCCTTATCCTGTGATAAGATATGGAAGGCGGAAGTTAAGGTTTTCTCACTAAACACACCATGATATATGTCAAGATACTTTTGGCTACCAAAGAAAGTAAAATACTGTTCGGCAATATCTTCATCAGCCGTAACATAAAACTTAACTGGACTATGAATATCTTTGTATACAGTTATCTGATAAAAATCTACGAGAGCTAAGAAGTTTACATACTCTGTATTAAGAGGCATAGGTTTACGAAACCCATTAGCTTTTTGCTTTTTCGTTAACGCTTTAACTTTAGGCCAACGTATGACGTTAGCATATGCAAGACCGAATAGAGTACGATAGCTAACACGATCTCGGGAACCCTCGAAGGACTCCCATTTATCTATGACAGCTTGCTCTCCAGTATAGCTTTCAGCGTCTGTCTCCGACCACTTAATCGCTTCTTCTAAGCAGCTAACTTCTTTATTTATATAGGTAGCATAGTCATGCAAAGCCATGAGAACTTTAAGCCAAAAAGTATAATGTGAGTATTCTTCTTGGAAAATATTCTTATAGGCTCGACGTATGCGTGGATTCTGATCTAATGTTATAGTATGTAATGCTGTGAATACATCTTTAAGTGATGGAGCACGGCCAGGTGTGACGTCACGCACCGTTACTTCGTCTCTCTTTCGTAACTTAAACGCCGTTTCTAATACTTCAAGAGTCACTACTCCTATAGTACCAGAACTGTAAGAGGTTGTGTTGCCAGTGATAGTCATCCAGGGAGGGCCGATATTTATCTGAGCTTCTCTTGAACCTACCATCTCATCGTTTGTATAGAAGGTATTACCTCGGAGCTTAGCCTTATCTGCCGCATCCTCTAGTTTTAAAACAAACCGAATACCTTTCCCACTGGGAGACACCTCACTATACGCACCATGATTCTGTAGCAAGTCTGCCAATCCCAATGGTAGGGTACTGAGGTCTTCCGGATTTTCTATATGATCTACGTCACCAAGTATATAACCGTCATTAACTGTCGTATAGAAACCTAATAAGAAATTATCTTCCTTCTTGTCCCAGGCTTCGGACATAGACATACTACCATCAGTAGTATAGTGACTATGCTTAGGACGCTTTAGTTCTTCTTTAGAATGTGAGTATGACCATTGTTTACATAGAGCCAATTCTTTAGGTACTGCATCATAATCATTCACTAATGTCTCCGTTAGGGTTAGGGTGTGATGTCCCACCGTATAGCTTTAAACTCGGGATGGCGTAAACCGCCTTTATCTGTATACTCCATAAACTTTACCGTTGCTTTTCTACCAATTATTTGGGCGGGTCTTGCCCACCACATGACTCGCTGATCATCAGAGAATCCGCCGCCTACCTTCTGGGTGCGACGACCCACCCTGATAACAACACCCCCTAAAGCTCCGGTGTATTTACCTTCGCCTTCAAACACATTAAGAATCTTAAACTCCGCATCTTCATTAGGTTTAATACGCATCCATGCCCAACTACGTTTGCGCTCATACAAACTGTAAGCATCTTTTATAACTATACCTTCGAACCCTAACTGCCGAGCGTTCTTATAAAAAACATCAAGAGCTTTATAGTCTGAATTTAATGCATGAGGTACTCGCTTAATACAGTTAGTAACAGGAAGCATAGCTAAAGAAGAAAGCCGCCGATTCAATGGTTGCCTACCCAAAGAAATATTATCGAACACATGGTAGACCACATTAGGTTTAGCTTTAGCATGACTACGAATCAATCCAGAACCCGTATCAAAATCTACTCCTGGGACTTTTAGTTCACCATCGTATTCTACCATTGGGTTTAGAAGTGACGTTATGTGTGTCACTCCGAGAACCTCTTTACCATTGCGGAAATGTAATTTACCCTTACGAAACGTAGCCCTAATACCGTCTATCTTTGGACTAATGAAAAAGCTTTCACTTAATTTATCTATCTGATAATCAAATGGTTTCATCACACTATGATCCGGCAATAGGTTTGGGATAGCTTTATTAATAGACTTCATGTTTATCCCGCAGCTAAGGTTCTTCTTCAATATCCGCACAAACACATACGCCGCCTGTGGTGTCAGGCTTTGGATATAGTGGAAGACGTACCGCTTACCCGCCAACCCTGTTATAGTACGCTTAGATAGTTGGGTAAGTATAGACCATGTCTTACGGTCTATCGTAGCGTTACTTTTACTCTTAAGATTTGTCGGCACATTCCGAATATGGTAGCGGAGGAAAGGATTGTAAGCATAGAATAGCATAAGAGATAATGCTTCTATGTTCTTATACTTTAAAAGAATTTTATGTTTCCCAATACGGGAGGACTCTCGCTCTAGTTCTTTGAGAATTGTATATAAGACTTGCCCTGTGTCTGTCATAATATCTCCTTCTCTGTTAACCGCAAGGGACATTGCCGCCGGACACACTGCTGTGTGACGTCACACCCCGAAGCGTTTCGTTTCGTTACTTCCTTCTTAACCCAAGTAATAAACGCATCTACTTTAGGACGTGAGTCTATGTAGGTAGCTTGGATAGAGAGATTCTGGAATTTCTTTAACCAGTAAATTTGGTTAGCCCTCGGCTTTTTGCCTGGAGCTTTACACTCTATCATTACTACTAACCCACGTTTGAAAAAGCAACCACGATCCGGCAATCCCCGCACATTGTGCGGATTCATTTTAATACATTCGCCGCCTATAGCTTTAACCTGTTTAACTAAATAGTTCTCTATGACGCTTTCCCGCACGACTATTACCTCCGTATACTGGATAACTATTCTCATCCCTCATTCGTTGGACTCGTTCCCATTCACCTTCCTCCGGCAATTCCCAAGGAGCTTTGCGGCGGTAGGGTAGTCCAGTTACTGTCGGTTCATGCTTCAATATCGTCAATCTCTGTCCCTTCGGTGTTATCATCGTCATCGTCTTTACCTCCTAAAATTTCATAAACTTCTGCCAAAGTACGTAATACTTCTGGAATTGTTTTACCATCCTGATCTGCCATTAAGGTAGCAACCTCATAGATATGGTCTACCAAAACTTTTGTCGGAAACTTCGGCCAATCTTTTTTCTCTAGCTTCTGACCGATAATTGGAATGTCGTTTTGTCCTATAATATGTACCATTATTTCCTGTACCTTTCACCGACCCAGCCATCAGCATACAAGGGCATATCCTTTAGCCACGGCTCACGTCGACACATTAGTTCTATCATTTTCTCCAGCGATCCTTTACCTTTAGGCAACATACAAATAATCTCATCATGAACTGACATGATAGGATTGTAGCCTGCATACTCCAGTTGAGTAATGCCGTAATTCATTACATCACGACCCAGCCCTTGAATTATATTTTCTATAATACGATTAGGCGGGAACCACAGCTTTGTCCATTGCTTAGTCTTAGTGTTAAGACCGAGGTGTGATATCACATCCCCATATTTTCCTTGATCTACTTTTGGTTTACAATAAAAGATACTACGCCCAGAGTTTATAGTCATACGTAGCCACCGTACTCCGCTACGATCTTTAACCATACGGAAAGTAGTTCCTTTATACTCTTGCGTACTACCTGGGTAACGTACTGCTTTTATTGTACACGATTTCAAAATATTCCAAGAATTTACTACCATAGGGTTCCGACTGCGCCAGTTGTCGATAGAATATTTAGCATCTGCATGACTAAGAGATACTCCAAATCCTGCGGCATAGTCTATCAAAGCATCCGGCCCCATAACATAGCCTGCTCCAAGAACAACTGGCTTTTCTTCGGTGCGTTCCTGACCTGTTATATCATCATAGGATTTACCCAGTCGTGTTGCAGCGGAGGTTTTATAAGGACAGATATGATTACGAAACCGCTCGACTGCATCCGTCTCACCCGCCCACCACATGAGGAGTATATGTTCTATCGAACTATAATCTGCCGCTAATAATTCATAGCCTTTGGGAGCACGAATCATCGGACGGATCAAACCCTTCGCTACTTCTAAGGGTTGTTCCTTCAAGATGGTAGTGTCATAAAACTTAGCAATCGCACTATTCGGGTCTTTGACTTTTGCTCTGGGGAGGTTCTGAGCTTGAAACCCCATACCTGCGAAGCGACCAGGCCCGGCACCCCAGTAACGAAGATTGTCATAGATATAACCTCGATGTACCATTCGCCGTAACGCTTTGTATTTCTTGATCGCCGCACCGCTTAGCTCCTTCCGCAATTTTAACACCTTGCGAACTTTAGGGGGTGTGTCGTCACACTCCAAGACTTCCGCCACTGTAGCTTTTTGTAAATTATCAAGCGGCACACCGTGAGTACTGCAGAATTTTATGATTGCCTGTATCTGACCAGGTGTGTTGACTGCACCGTCAGTAAGGGTAGGCATAACTTTGCTGCGGGTCTTGAGATAGTAATCAATGACTTCCGAGATACGAGTAACTGCCGCAGTATCTATCGGTAAGCCCCGCATATTCATACGAACAGTTTGCTCCCATACTGCACGTTCGCTTGATGATAACTCACTTGATGGTAGAGCATGAAGCATCATATATAATACATCAGTATCTCTGATACAATACTGTGCAAACTCTACCATTTCTCTTTTCGTAGCAGTGACTTGATCTTTCGGCACACAAATCTTACGCATCAATGCCTTACCTCTAATATCTTTTCCGAGGGGTAAACGCAAAGCGGGCGCAGCCCTACCCAATGCTTGAGGGTAAGAGTAACGCCCGCATAATGCCATAACATCTGTAATCTGTGACAAAATCTGTTTGCCGAAACCGTATCGAGTACCAAGTATATTCGTTACCGCCCAATCAAACTGAGCATTGAACGCATAGAAATGGTAGCCCTCCGGCTTAGCAAAACATTCTGGAACTGGTAGCCCAGGTTGCCACAGCTTAGTCTTTGCAGCACCTATCTTATAGGATAGATATACTATATCAGCATCCTTATCATGCAAGTGCCGCATCTTTCCATGCTGTGTGATGTCACACCCCGACCTTGTTTCGTAATCGTGTACGACGGGGATCATTAGACCGGCGACTCCTCTAGATCAAACATATTCTCGTCACTTGGTACTTCTGGAAGTGCGGTAGGCTTTTCTACTTCATCTGGATTTACCCACTCTTTAACTGTAGCATGAAAAGTAGTACGCTTTCTCTTTCCATCACACTCCATATAACCAGATTTTTCTTTTGTCTTACTTATTTCATCTTCAATTATAATAGAAGCATCACGAAAACTAACTACATCTGTAAAAATAGCTCTTTGTTTGGTATCTGATTCATAGAATCTAAGGGCCAACGGCATTTTTAAATGCGCTTTAGGAGAATTATAATTACCTTTAGCTGCTGGCCCAAATGTTACTTTCCAATCTGCTGGCACTGTAATTCTACTACGAGTTCCATTTTCTCTTGTAAGAATATAAGTTTTTTCTTTCATTTTCTTTTTTCCTTTTTAATTACCTTATTAATATCTATCCGAAGCAATGCAGTTAAACTATTGCGTAGTTTTTCTAACGCTTCCGGCCCTTTCTCCCCTTCTTCAAGAACCACCCGCGCACCATAATCAAGTCTTGCACTTTCATAATTGGGCAACTGTTTAGTCGCACCTACCCGAACTTCTATTTCCACTACCTTTGCCATATCTATTCCTTTTTAAGTAGTATTATTAAACCAACGATACTAATTATAATTATAATAATTAAGGCCATCACCCATATAGGGGCTAGTACCCACCCCCACCCCCAGTCTATAGTTTTAGTAAGTTTTAGCACAATAAAAACTATAGTTAATAACCCTATAAAACCTATCCCTCCACTAGACGATACTTGTTTAGCCATACTGTCCTCCAATAGTTATAGCGGAGTGTGATAACACACCCCGCTACATAGGTTTACATAAAGTCGCCAGTTTCCTCAGTTAGTTCGCCTTCATCAGCAAACTTAGAGAAAGCACTACCCGCATCCGGCCTACCGTCAAGGCGAGCACCGTCTTTGAGTTTCAGGAAACCATTAAGTCCGGCTGCAATCCCACGATTACCCTTGGTATTATAAGGATACACGTTAAGCAAGAGCCGACCATGACAGCCACTATAAAACTCAGACTCGTCCTCGATAGGTACTACTTCACCATCAACAGCTTTCATAATATCAGGCCGTGTTTGGGTAGTAGTAGCGTTAAAGAAAAGGACTCCTTTGTAGATGTCACCTTCTTTCTTACCGACTTTAAGTTCTTTGTCACCATCCCGCAGAGGTTTCTTGAGGGAGGGATAGGACTTGGCATTGAACATTCCACGTTTAACACCAAGCAGAAACGCCGCCTTACAAGCCGCTTCGAATTTCTTTATGAAATTTTTGGCGGTTTTTGGAAACAAGAACATGGTAGAATAGATCGGAATTGGTTCACCCGTTTCTTTATCTACTTTGTTCTCATCGAAGCGAGGCTTCCATGCAGTAATGTAACTGAATGTTCCTGGGCAACTGACTAATGTGGTTTGTGATTGTTTCTCTGACATACTGTTTTCTCCTTACTAAGTGGTTAACAGTGTGTTGTCACACCTGGGTTAAGCTAACTGGTTGACCGCGTGACTCCTGCCATTACAGATTCCGCTTACCGCTATTGCGGTGAGATAATTCAAGCGCCTTCTACTATACCTCTAATACTACACAATCGTGCTTGGCCGAGACAACTTCTCGTTGGTAATGCTCAAGTCCTCCAACCTGCTTACTAATGCCGTTTCGTGCCCTACTAAGGCGGTTTCATCAGGGGTACAGAAGCCACTCGGTCAACCAGTTAGCTATAAGTTAATTGGTTATATGTTTCTGAAAAGCAGACGCAGCTCCATACTGTAAGGCCTTCCGTTTATCGGAGCCTTTAACAAGTATCGGTTTACCACTACGCTTTTCCCAAAGCTCCTTGAAATATACATCCTTCTTCAAGCTACGATCTGCTTTCTCTGCTTGAGCTACGGATAATAGTTTTCTTGGAGCATACGCTTTGTCCTTTAAATGTTTTTTCAAAAATGTCTCGGCTTCTACGGCATCGATAAAGTTTCTACTGCCTCTACCCGATACCATTTTATAATCTCCGAACTTGCCCCCATCTTTTATAGTTTTCTCTGCAAACATACGCACATCTTTGATAGCCTGTCCGATAGCATCTGCTTTATCAAGCAACTCAATATACCTATCCATAGTAATATTCTGCGGACTGGCTGCAGCTACTGTGATATCAAGCTGAATCTTCTGCAGGTACTTCTGCCTTGGCTGGCAACCCTTGTATCCCTGAGCTAAATTAGGTAAACGTGCATTACAAAAACGACACGCTTCCAGACTTGGGTTATAAGGAGGATTAGCTTCACGAGCTTTACGCACTATACTCCATACCTTATCTACCATAAGTTCTTCGAGATACTGGGGTGTGACAACCCACTCGTCAAAATGATTCAACGGTGCTTGAGCTATCCAGATATGAACTTCTTCGATATCATCAGAAGGTAGCAATCCCGCCGCATAAGCAGCGGCTTGAAGGTTATCCTTAGCATATACCTGAACACCGCTACCAAATTTCCAATCGACAACATCTAATCTACCATAAGAGTGTGCCACGTAATCCGCCGTACCTTCTACCTCTGGCACATCATATGCAGCGAGAGAAGAATCTATCTCCAGAAATATCTTCGGAGCTTTATGATGAGCAAGAATCTTCTCATCTATAAACTCAAGATTATCCAGAACTAGTGGTAGACGTTCTTCGGATACGTCCTTTAGAATTTCTTCGGTATCTAAATCAGGATTGCAGACTTGCTCCATAATAAAATGAAGAGCCGTACCTTCGATAGCCCACTTAGAGGGCGTGTCTTTGGGTGCAGCTAATGTTTCGCCTGCTTTGGCGGGGCATAGAGCTATGCTGGGCAAGGAGCTTGGGCCGAACAAGTTATGTCCGGTGTCCTCGAAATGTTTTTGCAGTTGTAGTTCTGTAATCATACGACTTCTCCTTAGTTGATGGCAGGGTGGGATGTCCCACCCGCACATGGTAGGGTTAGCCGTTAGTTACGGAGTTGAAAACCTCGATCAGGGTTTCTTTGCCGGAACGGGCAAGAGTAAGTTGAGCGATAGCGGCCAAGGCATTAATGCTTGCCGCATCAAAGACCGTATCTTCGCCAACTTCTTCCAACCTCTCACCAAGTTCAGCGACACCAGCAACAAGATGCTGGACAGTCTGAACGTAGGTAGAAACGATATGGCCGACAGGTACAACAGTGTCGTCATCCATCTCACCCATCTCAAACATATTTGGAACAGCAATCTCATCGTCCGCATCTGCGATGGTCTTCTCAAGTTCGCTACCGTCAACAGGTTCCAGCTCATCTTCATCGTCTTTGCCTGCGGCTTTGCGATCCAGAGATTTGGTTACAGATTCAATTACACGTTTCAGCAGTTCTTCAAGATCATGGTAGTCAGAGAATCCCTCTTTGTCCCGCAGTTCTTCGATGGCAGCGAGGTTAAATTCCAGGTCTTTGTCGTCAATATAGACCATACCTTTAGTGGCTTTCACTATATCAAAAGCAGTCTTGACGTTACCGGATTTAAGGAAGGATGCAGGGTTGATACCTTCATTAACGAGTAAGGATTTGGCTTTCCGCAACTGTGATACAGTCACTTTCTGCCACCCTTTGGCATCCACTTTGCACCTATCAACGATCTCCGCAATGGCATCATCTTTAAAGAATTGAGGCCAGTCAGGAGCTACCATTTCTTTCTTGGCATTTCCATGCAGAATGAAATCCGCAATGCCGCCGATGCTCTCAAGCAAACCGATGGAAGGTACATCAATGACATCTTCCTGCAGAAAACATCCGTTCGCAATGTGCGAAAGAACTGCGAAAGAATACCGGATATCTGTTTCGCTCCAGGTTTCACCGAGAAATTTCTTTACGGCTTTAAAACCTACACCGTTTTCTCTGGCATTTTCAAATCCCTGCTTATTGGAATACAAGGCACCTTTGTCTTTCTTGTAGGCGGAAAAGTTCTTGTAGCCTGCAAGAGTTTCTTCCAGAGACGCTTTTACTTGACGTACAGTCTCCAGTTTAACGGCGATCTGATTCATGGAAGAATCCTTGTTCTCATTCGCCATCATTTTCAACATGTTTTCATCGGATACCCACTTCACGGGTAGATCAACATCATCCCAGCCCAAGTCTTCAAGTGCAGCAAGTCTGTGGTGTCCATAGCAAAGCTCAAATACTTCCCGGGCAAAGTCATGGTCACTATTGAAAAGTGCTGTCAATTCTGCAGCGGACGCTATGGGTGTGCCGTCACACAGCGTATTGTTCTCCAACCGTACTACAAGGTTATCCCAGAAATCTGTATCCTTGATGGATTCCTTCAAAGAATCTACAACGATTCCATTAATAGGAAACAAATTGAGGTCACGATAAGGGTTGGCTTTGAGTTGTCCGAGTCCGATAGTAAGATTTGTACTCATAATAAATTACTCCTTTAAATAAAAGTTCGTTCGCACTATGCGAGTTAAATTGTCGGGGTGTGTTGTCACACCACGAAGGATCATTTAGAAAGGTTGATCTGCCTGCTCAACCTTTTATAAGATGTGTATTTTTCCACTTTATCTACCTATATTATACCACATATAAAGGTAAATGTCAAGTCTTTTCTGCTCTGAATCTACTTATTTCTCAGCAGGTTCTGGAAAGTTTACCCACCATCTACCATGTGAATCTATCCACTTGATCCAATCCTGGTCGTTCCACTTCCCTGTAGAAACTGGCGGCGGGTCACATGAATACTTCTTTCGTTTGAACAATGCTTGTTTGTATTCTGCTGTTACAAACTCTTTATGTACTGGTTTTACAGTCATAGTTCTACTCCTTCTCTAATTGATTAAGAATCTCTTTCACTTTTCGGATAAGATAGTGACTACTATATCCAACATGACACGGGCAAAGAACCCGCCCTATAATTCGGGGGAACAATTTTCTACAATAGTTGCAGTCCCATCCTGGGCATACATTAGAACGCCCGATTTGTTTCAAATCTTCATAAATCTGCTTTAATTTTATGTCGATCATACTCCCTCCTTCGTTCGCATAGTGCGAACTAATAATCGTTTTCACTTAATATATCTACATTGCCAGCTATCCCATTCATTCGGCAGGTATGATACTTTAACTACTCCGCCACATTCTGTACACTGAATTTCCTCAGTTACTTTATCCTCTGGATCACGATAATAAGTCACTCCGCACCTCCTGTTCTACCATGTTTTACCTGGGGCAATTTTGCCTTTCAGCTTCGGGTTTACTCCTATAACTTTGCAGCCACGAGCTTCGATATGTTGGATCAACTCATAGTGGTGTGACAACACACCCCGCATCCGCCACACCTCTTGCTGCAGCAAGTACAGATGTACAGCCATACTTAGCACCAAGGCCACTAGACAAGCTAAACCTAATCGCCGCATCTGTCATTCCTCCTACCATTAAAGTATATAAACTGAGTGCCGACTACGATATACGGCAGGGAGTCGCCACGCCTACGCCACACATGGTAGATTACATCCGACTTATTGCCTATGTCTATAGATAAATCATCTTTAGTCAAATAACGGAAATCGCCGTTACATACTGCCACTAATACCCTACATTCTTTAGGGCTGAAATCATAAGTTTCCATTTATTCTCCTTCTTTTCTTATTCGGTCTACTACGACTTCTACTTTTTCTAAATAGTTTACAGGGAAAATCCAACCCATTTCACGGTCAATAAATTCTTTAACCGAAGGGAAATCGCCGGATTCTTCTGGGTCGTGAATACCCATAGTTTTTGTAATAAGTTCATCCGGAATCTCAATAGTTAGAGATACTTTAAAAATTGCCATCTGTCCCCCTTTCTGTTCACACTATGCGATCTAAACGATGTACATAACCTTTTCGGTTTTGCGTTTATAGCGTATACCAACACGACTTCCAGGTTCCCAATCACGGATACTGTGTAACTGTACCGGCATCATGATATCTGGACTATGGTAGTAAAACTCCTTGCCTTCGCTAAACGCTTTGATTGCTTCTTCTGCTGTGTTGTAATCCCTAAATGCAGGAGTTACTGTTCCTCTTGTTAGTTCACCCATAATAATAATCCTCCTAAAGTTAATAATGAACCTACTACAATTATTGCGTATGCAATCAATAATTCTTTCATGTTGTCTACCTCCTTTAGTGCTTGATTGGGTCGCCTTTACAAAACCGTTGACTGCTAACACTTTTCGTATGTAGTTAAGCAGTTGATATTGTTGGGGATATTGTCAAAGTTATACAAAAATACCATAACCTGAGTAAACTATACGATATACGTGTTTTTCAAATGCTAACCTTTTGAGAGTTTTTAAAAGCTATGGTATTTATGTATAATATTGGTATTATATCTAACGATTACAGACAGTTAAGCCCTTACGAAAAGTAATAGCCTGTTACGATTTGCGTAAAGGCTATTGAATCGCTCAGGATGGGACACGCCCTACCAATGGTAGGAAAGTACACGATTGTCTACTTCCTTTTAGGTTATACCATGTCGTCAATACAGCCTTTTAACTCTTCACATATCTCAGTTTGGGTATAGTGGTAACTGAACCATAGCAACCTGGTCGTTACGTTACGCTTGTAGCTCGGTCGCCATCTATTAACCACTACTCTGCCACCATGTTTCTTTTGATGACTTAACGCTTCATCAATAGTTTTAAATTCGATTCTTGTTTTCGGCATTCTCCGCACCTCCTGTTCTACCATGTTTAGGGTGGGATGTCCCACCCTGTCCGCTACTACGCTTGCTGCGATTTTATTTTTTATTTAAAAGATAGTGTAAAGATAAAATTTGTTCAAAGGTTAATTGATTCGCAATGCCTTTAAATACCTTGATAGTATCTTTCGATAAATCATATAAGTATTTTGGGCTATCATCTAACCATTGGTTAATCATTAAACAAAAAGTCATTTTATTTTATCCTTTTAATTTTGATTCGCATAATGCGAATCAAAATTAAAAGGATAAAATTAGGGATTGCATCTTATACAATGCCAAAAGGCTTTTTACTTTGCAGTAAAAAGCCTTTTGGCATTGTTATCAGGGCGGGATGTTCCGCCCTGATATTGTGGTTAGTGTTTAGCTTGCCCTTTGAGTATCTGCATCCAAGTCTGGTATCAATTCGCTTATTCCCATCGCAAATAATTTGATTTGCATCAAATCATTGCTTGTTAATTCATCATCTTTAATGGCTGTTTCAAGACTTTTCCTTGCTGATTTAAGACCGTTCACGATTGTTGTAAAGGCATTTGAATTGGTATTATCATTTTCTGGTGTATTTTCGGCGTTTTCTGGTGTTTCATCAGATACGCTGTTTTCATCGGCAAGATATTTACCATAAGCCTTGACAATGCTTCTTGGTGATACCATGAATCTGGATGTTTTGTTATACCATTTATAAACCGCTGAAAAGTCATAGCTTGCCAGTTGTGAGCTTGCTGCTCTTTCATCCTTCTTAATCTCAAAGCCGATCATATCATTGAATACGCTTACTTGTTCAGTACGCTTGACAGTACTGCAAAGCTTGATACGATTGTATATAGAACCAATAGCAGACCATCTTTGTAGGGCATGATTACCGGATTGATACCTGTCTTTAATAAGGTATTCTGTTAGGGGCGCAATTTCAGCCTTGCTGATTTTCATCTCATTCATTGCGTTTTTGGTTAATTTTTCCATGTCGTAAACTCCTTTATAATAAGGTAAAAAATAATTCCCAATCGCACTATGCGATTCGGTTATGTGATTATATACTGTAGCATAACCCATGCCAAGGCTCGACAAGCAAGTATTGTGCCAGGCTTGAAAACCCGCGTCAATAGGGGCTTTCAGAGTTTTGTAAAACTTTTGTCACCGAATGGTCAAACCATCAGACCATTTATAAAAGTTTACATAATCTTACGAAATCGTAAAAAAGTTCAAAATATTGAACTATTATTGTAAACTTTTAAGGTTTATTCATTGATTTCA
>CAZUAH010000077.1:0-38549 GCA_964617665.1 uncultured Pirellulaceae bacterium | reverse complement strand
AGTCCAATGCCCGAACCCGGATACTCCTCGCGCGTATGAAGGCGTCCAAAGACCTCGAAAACTCGATCGTGGTACTTCGGGGCAATCCCAATGCCATTGTCCTCTACGGAGAATTCCCAATACCGCCGGCTCCCGAATCGCGATAGCCGCTTTGAGTCCTGCAGATCCGCAGCGTCGACCGGTTTTGCCGAGACATGTATCTTGGGTCGTTCCTCGCCGTGGAACTTGATCGAGTTGCTGACTAAGTTCTGGAATAGCTGTACCAGTTGGCGACGATCGCATGGAATCGTTGGTAGATCGTCGCGCGTTACTCTCACGTTGTGCTCGCTAATGGCCGCGCCCAGGTTTCCTTTCACTTCGTCGACGACGGCATTGACATCGACGGATTCGAATGGCTTGCCACGCGTGCTGACGCGGGAATAGGCCAAGAGATCGTCGATCATTCGCTGCATGCGTTCTGCACCGTCTACCACGTACCCAACAAACTCGTCCGCATTACTACCAAGCTTGGTGCCAAATTTCATCTGCAGAAGCTCCAGGTAGCTGCGAATCGTGCGCAACGGCTCCTGCAGGTCATGCGAGACGATGGTGGCGAACTGTTGAAGCTCTTTGTTAGATCGACCCAGTTCAGCCGTGCGTTGCTCTACTAGTTCCTCGAGTCGCTCGTGGTGCTTCTTCAACTCCTCCTCGGCAAGCACACGCTCGGTGATGTCCGTATCTACGCCTCGGTACCCGAGAAGGGAACCATCTTCGTCGAGCATGGGGACTCCGCTTGTCAACAGCCAGACGGTGTGCCCGTCGCAATGTACGTTCCGGTTGATGAATTCGCGAAAAGGCCGTTTCTCCGCAAACACTTCGAAGGCATTCTTTTCTACGCGTTCGCGATCTTCTGGGTGGAGCTGGTCGTAAAAGCACCTTTTCCCGACGATTTCTTCCGGTGCATAACCAAGTATCTTTTCCGAGGCTGGGCTCGCGTATGTGTACAGACCGTCTGCATCCACTTCCCAAATCCACTCCAATGCGTTTTCGGCTACCTGTCGGAATCGTTTCTCCGATGCCCTCAGGGTCTGCTCGGTCCGCTTGCGTTCTGCGATCTCTCGCCGGAGTCCCTCGTTTGCCTTCGCCAACTCGCCTGTGCGCGACTCTACCAAGTCCTCAAGTTCTTCCCGATGCTTCCTCAATTCTTCTTCGGCGTGCTTCTGCTGGGTCAGATCGTGCAGCACGACCAAGTAGGCCGCCTTGCCCTCCCACGACAATTCCACAACCCGCATCTCGGCCGGGATAGACTGGCGCTGGCTCTGAATGATCTCGACTTCTGTCGCTTCTCCACGTGTCAACGGATAACCGAATTTTGACCCCATAAGCTCCTTGGGGGAGCAGCCGACCATCACCTGTGCGGCCGGATTCGAGAACTGAATCAGTCCTCGCTCATCCACGACGACCATTCCATCGGCGTTCCGGGTAATGATATTCTGCAGATTGGCCTCACTGGCCCTGGTGAGTTGTAGCAGGTGGGTCAATCGTTCCCGATACCGGTTTCGGGCGATGGAATAACGTATCGAGCGGACCAGCACACGCGGGTCGAATTCACCCTTGGCCAAATAGTCCTGGGCGCCTTTGCGAACCGCCTGCAGCGCTGCCTCCGCGTCATCAACTCCGGTGAGTACTATGATTGGCACATGAGGAGCCTGACTGCGTACCCTTTGCAGGGTCTCCAATCCTTGGCTGTCCGGCAGTCCAAGATCCAACAAGACAATGTCAATGTCGCCTCGCGTGAGACGGGCCAAACCTTCGGAGAGCGCGACGGCGCGATCTAGCCGCAGATCCACCGCTTGGGCCTTTCTGACACAGCGCTCGATGGCCCAGTAATCAGCGTCGTCGTTCTCGATTACCAGAATATTGCGTTGTTTCGTCGCTGGGCACGCCTCGCCCCGCGCTGCACTCGGCGACAACAAGTCCCAGGAAGAATCTTCTTCGAGATATTCTCGCTTGGCCATTTTTAGGGACCAGGAATCGGAGAACAGCGTTTGGTGACCACTTCGCCCATGCGGTCCAGTTAGAATGCAAGGGGTTCGATCTGATAGCTCCAAGGGAAGATATCGCGAGCAGTATACACTAGTGGGGGCGAGATAGTAAAGATTCTCCGAGAAGAGAGTTGGGAATGTCGTTGGTCTATCTGAAGGAAGCCGACTGGCTCGGCTTCCTAGTTGGGAGACGCGTCTGGAAGACGGATTCCGGCTGAAGCCGGTACTACGAACTTGACAACGAAGGAGGCTGTTAGCCATGTTCCGAACTGCATTCTGTTTTGCGTTTTTCAGTTTGATAGCTCTGCCAGCCGTAGCCGAGACGCCGATCGACGTTGGCTCGCGTTTGGAGCTGTTTGTGGACGACTACCTGATCGAGAGTCTGGACGGGGCGCGGCTCGTGTTGCATGGGCCTGTCGATCGGGAGGTGGCTGTCGTTCACGACGAACCGTGGGAGGGCAACATCTGCTGCGGTCACACGGTGTTCCAGGACGGCGATATCTACCGCATGTACTATCGCGGCAGGCACCACAACTTCGAGCAGGGCAAGGAGACGCACCATTTCTGTTGTTATGCCGAAAGCAAGGACGGGATTCACTGGACCAAGCCGAAGTTGGGGATCGTCGAGTTCGATGGCTCGAAAGAGAACAATGTCATCTTGGCTGGCCGAGACCGGTTCAACCTTTCGCCGTTCAGGGACACGAACCCCGACTGCAAACCGGACGAGCGTTACAAAGCAATGACCAACGGTCACGGTGGCATGGACGCCTACAAATCGGCCGACGGCATCCACTGGTCGCCCATGGTCGAAGGGCACGTGATCACCAAGGGGGCATTCGATTCATTGAATCTGGCGTTTTGGGACGAGTTGCGTGGCTGTTACGTCGAATTCCACCGCGGGTTTCGCAACGGGATCCGCGACATTATGACCGGCACCTCGGACGACTTCATTCATTGGACCGATCCGGTTTGGGTGGAGTACCCCGGATCGCCGCCCCAGCACATGTACACCAATGCAATCCGGCCATATTGCCGCGCTCCGCACATCCTGATGGGCTTTCCCAAGCGGTTCGTGCCCGCTCGGCGGGGCACGACGCATCCGATTTCCGGTGTTTCGGACGCGGTGTTTCTGACCAGCCGCGACGCGCTGAACTTCCGGCGCTGGGACGAAGCGTTCATCCGACCCGGCGTTCAGGAAGACCGATGGGTCAACCGCAACAACTACCCGGCCTGGGGAATCGTGGTTACGAGGTCGCATATGAAAGGGGCACCTGACGAATTGTCGATCTACACGACCGAGGGTTACTACACGGGCGACAGTTGCCAGTTGCGCCGCCACTCGATCCGAATCGACGGGTTCGTATCGGTCCAGGCAACGTCGGCCGACGGCCAATTGGTTACCAAGCCGATCGTTTTCGCTGGCAAGCAGCTGGTGATAAACTTCGCAACGTCGGCCGCTGGCAGCGTCCAAGTGGAAATCCAAGACAACGATGGCAAGCCGCTTCCCGGTTTCATGCTGGCCGACTCGCCTGAGACGTTCGGCGACGATTTGGAGCGAGTTGTCACGTGGAAAGGTGGCGCGGATGTGAGTCGATTGGCAGGCAAGCCGATCCGCCTGAGGTTTGTCTTGAAGGACGCCGACCTGTATTCGATCCGCTTTCGCTGACGATGGCCAGATCGACGTTCAGGGAGCTTGAGGCGTCGGCCTGCGGAGGATACAACAGGTAACCGTTTGGGCGTGTGATGCGAGTCTCTCGAAATCCTAAATCCGAAGCACGAAATTCGAAACAAATCCAAAACTCGAAGCAGGAATGTTCAAAACGAAGAGGGCCTCTCGTACGATCGGCGCGTTTTGGCCATTCGGATTTTGCGGCGGCCCACGGCCGCGTTAGGACTTGATGGCATGGAGAATTACGGCAACGGCCCGTCTACGGGATTGGATCAGACGGCGGCTGGTAAGATCGTCACTGGGTTTACGCCTGAAGATCTGTCGATTTCGGCGGAGGATCGAGCCGTACTCAGGGCTCTAGCCGAACGAGTGGCAGAGATCGCTGCGAGTCAGCGGATGACGGATACGCGCGAACTGTGGCGAAAGCTGAATGGACTCGACCAAGTCAGACCTGTCGTTTTTTGCGACCCGGAAAACGGTTGGAACGAGATTATCACTGAATCTCAGATGGCGTGTACTGGGAAGCTCGCCCGGCGTTGGGAGATGGATCTTCGCAAGGAGATCTTCTGGGGTGACGAAATGGGCGATGACAAGCCCGTCGAGCCCTTTTTCGATGTCCCTTACACGGTGGCTCCCGACAACTGGGGCCTGGAAGCCGAGTATCATCGAACCGACGATCTCGGCTCCTGCGTGTGGGACTCGCCCGTCAAAGACTACGACACCGATCTGGCGAAGCTCCATTCGCCCGAGTTCGAAATCGACTGGCAGACGACCGAAGGATGCTTGGAAATCGCCAAAGAGGTCTTCGGCGATATTCTGACCGTCCGGCTGAAAGGAATCTGGTGGTGGTCACTTGGGCTTACGTGGCCTGCGGTAACGCTGCGCGGCCTGAGCAACGTCATGTACGATCTCGTCGATAGCCCCGCTGAACTGAAGGAACTGTTGGCCATCATCTCGAAGGGCCACCTCGACAAGCTCGACTACCTGGAAGCGAACAGTCTGTTGAGTTTGAACAATGATGGTACCTACGTCGGATCGGGTGGTTACGGATTCACGGACGAACTGCCTCTGGATGATTTCGATGGGCGCGTCCGTTGTGTCGACATGTGGGGTTTCACGGAAAGCCAAGAGACTGTGAGCGTTTCGCCCGACATGTACGAGGAGTTCATTTTCCCGTACGAGAAGCCAATAATGGACCGGTTCGGGCTGACGTGTTACGGATGTTGCGAACCGGTCCACGGACGCTGGCATATCGTCAAACAGCACCACAATCTTCGCCGCGTGTCAGCGTCGCCGTGGGCCGATGTGGAGAAGATGGCTGAATACCTCGAAGATAAATACATCCTGTCCATCAAGCCGGCGCCCGCTGCCATCTCGACACCGACGATCGACGAGGATTCCATCCGGCAGGGACTGCGCAAGGTGCTGGATTTCACGAAGGACTGTGTCGTCGAATTGATCATGAAGGACAATCACACTCTGGGCAATCGGCCGGAGAACGCCGTACGGTGGTGTCAAATCGCGAAAGAAGAAGCGGAGAAAAGATCATGAAGCTTGGCTTGGATTCGTACTCGACACGCAATTCCGGATTGGATCCGATCGGCGTCCTTGGGCTGGCCGACAAATTGGGACTGAAAGGCATTCTGTTTGAACTCTCGCCGTTCAAATCGTTTCGCGACGACGACCTCGATGCGATTCGAGAATTCGCAGAGGAAAGGGGACTGTACGTCGAGCTAGGGATGGGGTCGATCTATCACTGGCATCCCATGGCGGAGCAAGGTCGGGATTTACTGGCGGACGCGGGCTACGACATTTCGGTATCGGACGCTGAAATCATGGTCCACCACTTGAGAGTCGCCAAGAAACTCGGATCGCCGCTGCTCAGATGTGTGGCCGGCAATCTGTTCACGCGGGACGAGGGCTACGACATGGTCTCGCTTGCCGACGATGCCGTGGCGATCCTTCGAGAAGCCTGTTCGGCGGCCGAGGACATGGGCATGAAAATCGCTTTGGAGAACCACGCCGATTTCACGGTGCGCGAACACGTTTCGATTCTCTCCCGAGTGAACAGCCCGGCTCTGGGCTTCACGTTGGATTGTGCCAACTTGGCCTTCGACCTGGACGATCCTTTGCGGCTGGCTGGGATCATGGCGCCGTACACTCTGACTACGCACTTCAAGAATTATCGAGTCATCCGGACCAATAAAGGGCTGGCCTTAGAGAACTGCTCGGTGGGCGAAGGCGAAATTGACGTAGCAGCCATTGCCGAACTCGTCGCCGAACAGCATCCCGAGGTGAATCTGAATATCGAGATCCATTCCCAGTTTGCACCGTTCACGCTTGATGTCCTGGATGAGACGTTCTTCCAGCGACATCCCTCTCCGCCAGGCGACGGATTGGCGTGGTATCTGAAGAAGTCTTGGGAAAAGGGTATCCCGGAGACCGCGCCGGTTAACCTGGCGGACGGTGAAGAGTCCTGGGAACTGGAGTACGAGCACATAAAGCTGTCGGCTGAATGGGTCAGGGACAAACTCGCGCACATCTTGTCAGATTGAGAAGGAGAACCACCGTGGCTATGCAGAAGGTGACCGCAAACGGAAGGAAAGAACTCCGCATGGGCGTCTTGGGGTGCGGCTTCATGGGCAAGTGCCACGCGAACGCCTACAAGACAATCCCTTACATCTATCCGGACGCAGGCGTGATGCCTCGGCTGTTGGTTCTGTGCGACCAGAACGAGCAGATCGTCGAGCGCGAGGCAATCAGATACGGCTACGAGGAGTTCTGCACCGACTGGAACGAAATGGTCGTGGACGAAAGGATCGACGTGGTGGACAACTGCGGCCCCGATCCGGTGCATCCCGATCCTTGCATCGCCGCATTGGAGAACGGCAAACACGTGATTAGCGAAAAGCCGCTTGCGGTCGCGGTGGATGACGCTCGGCGAATGCGCGACGCGGCCGCTGCGTCATCCGGGATGGCGATGTGCACGTTTAACTACCGGTTCATGCCCGCCGTGCAAATGGCCAAGGAACTGATCGACGCAGGCAAGATCGGAACCATCTACCAGATCCGAGTCAACTACCTGCAAATGGCCGGGCACGATCCGTCGCTTGGCCCTGACGAGGTATGGTATGCCGCTTGGCCGCACTCGGGCGGTCTTCAGGGAATCGGCAGCCACGCCATCGACCAGTGCCGATTCCTGGTTGGTGAGATCAAGAGCGTATCGGCCCTGGTTCGGACATTTAACGAGGACCGCGCGCGTCCAAGTGCCGGCTGCCCGGACGTGACGTCGGACGAGGGGACAGCCGCAGTGCTGGAATTCGACAGCGGCGCGATTGGCGTGATGGAGTCCTCGGTAGTGGCCACGGGCAGGAAAAATTTCCTGTCGTGGGAAATCAACGCATCGAAGGGGTCGCTTCGGTGGGATCTGGAGCATCCCAACAGCTTGTTCGCCTGCCTTGAAAGCCCCGATGGCCCAAAGGTCGAGGGCTTTGCGGAAATTTCCGTTACCGAGGCGGAACACACGTACGTCGGCCCCTGGTGGCCGCACGGGCACAACATCGGCTGGGAGCACTGCCACATCATCGAGAAGTTCCACTTCCTGGACGCCGTGGCCAATGGCAAGCCGATGAATCCCTGCAACGCGACGTTCGAAGATGGATACCGCGTAGCGGCAATCATAGACGCCATGCGAAAGTCAAGCGACTCGGGCAATAGGATAGAACTCAGTTTCTAGTCGTAGGCCGGCAGCAAGGAGCGACAGCGACGCCGTTCCGGCATCGGATTCACAAGAAATATCCGGTATTGCCGGAGCAGCGCTGCGCTCGGTCCGGCCTACAATCTGACCTTCGTTCCGTACCACAGTGGTCGGCGGGCCGTGCGCCGATCACCAGGCAGCCCTCAAATTCGCAGCCCCCGTTTCTTGCACGGGATCTGGCTTTAGCACCGAATGTATTGCCATTTTCGACTGCGATAGTATCTTGGAGGTATGGTGGTTGTGCCCCGTCACCCCTGCGAGTTTGTGATCGTCTCAGCCTGGCAATGGAGTGAGCGGGATCGAACCGTCGGATTCCATGAGACACGAGCCGCATGCGTGCAATTAACAGGCAATTGCAGGTCACTGCGGCCGCGGGCCTTTCTTGAGCGTAGACTGACATGACGACTGCATCCCGTGGCAACCTTCCGCACCGCAGATCGGGCTTCCGCCGTCGTCTTGCGTTCGAGCCGCTGGAGGATCGAGTTCTACTAGCCGCCGCTCCATATTTTCTGAACGATTTGAACGTCCATCCAACTTGGTCCTATCCGAGAGGTTTCGTCGACGTCAACGGCGTTGTGTCTTTCCTGGCAGTAACCACACTGCACGGTGAGGAACTATGGAAAACGGATGGCACGGCCGAGGGGACCGTGTTGGTCAAAGACATCCGGCCAGGCAGCGAATCCTCGGACATGAGTTCACTCGTCAACGTTGACGGAACGCTATTCTTCTGGGCCGACGACGGGAGCACTGGCAGGGAACTGTGGAAGAGCGATGGAACGTCCGTGGGGACGGTGCGGGTAAAGGATATCCAGCTGGGATTCGAAGACGCATGCGGCTTCGGAAGTTGTGATTTGACGGCCCTCGGTGGAATCGTCTACTTCAGAGCAGAAGGCCCGGAAGGGACGGAACTCTGGCAAAGCGACGGCACCGAGGCCGGAACATATCCAATACGAGATGATGCATACGGTCGGCGCTGGCAGTGGCCCCAATACACGACTCTTATAGGCGATACACTGTATTTCGCTAGTGGTGGATCTCTGTGGAAGACTGACGGCACGGGGGCGGGCACTGTTCAGGTGAAAGATGTGGATGTTAGTGTGTTTGCCAGTAGCGGCGAGTACTTCATTACCCACGTCGATGGCACGCTCTTTTTTGCTGGGTACGACTCCGTTCATGGTCGCGAATTGTGGAAGAGCGATGGAACGGAAGAAGGCACGGCCCTTGTCAAGGACCTTCTGCCAGGCAGCGAAGGTTCCTACCCGCTCGATTTGACGAATGCGAACGGCATGGTGTTTTTCGTCCTCCAGGATACGGCCAGTGCAGAGTGGCAACTCTGGAAGACGGATGGGACGTCTGCGGGAACGACGCTGGTAAAGGCGGTCGACGATCCGGATGCATGGTATCGCCCAAGCCGTTTGGTGGAGGTAGGCGACTTGTTGTTCTTCATGGCAGGCGACGACAGCCACGGTCGGGAACTCTGGAGAAGCGACGGAACGGCCGAAGGAACCGTGGTGGTCAAGGACCTCCGCCAGGGCACGGGCGATTCGTGGCCCGGCAATCTGACCGATGTAGACGGCACACTCTACTTCACGGCCGATAATGGTCTCATCGGCAACGCAATGTGGAAGAGCGATGGTACTGCGGATGGAACCGTGTTAGTCAAGGATGTGAGTCAGGGAAGCCAGTCGGGAGTCCACAATCTCGCAAACATCGGCGGCACGCTGTATTTTGCCGGCGACGACGGAAGTACCGGATTCGAGCTATGGAAAAGCGATGGAACGACCGACGGCACGAAGTTGCTGGAAGACATCTCCAGCGGAACCAGCGGATCGTTTTCGGGCGCTGCGGTGAATATGCAGGGCACGCCATTCTTCCTTGCGATGGACGCCTTTCACGGTAACGGACTCTGGACAACCGACGGTACCGCGGTAGGAACCGATCCCATTAGACCGGGAAGCGGCGTCAGTTATTGGGGAGTTCCTTCTTGGCTTGCAACCGTTGATGACACGCTATTCTTCAAGGCCCACAACAGTGCGACAGGAGAAGAGCTTTGGAAAAGCGACGGCACGGTTGCTGGCACAACGTTAGTCAAGGATATTCGGCCGGGAAGCGAGGGATTCAATCCCGCCGTGCTTGTCGATGTCGACGGCACGCTTTTCTTCACTTCCTGGTGGTACAACGCAAACGAGTTGTGGAAGAGCGACGGCACGGAACTGGGCACCGAACTGGTGACAACGTTGGGCGGTGCCCGTAGCCTCCGCTCGCTGACGAACATGAACGGAACGCTCTACTTCACAGTTGAGGATGATTCCGTAGGTCGCGAACTTTGGTCGAGCGATGGCACGGCGGACGGCACAACGTTGGTCAAAGACCTCTGGACGGGTGCGCCGAGTTCATCACCGGACAACTTGACGGCCGTAGATGGGACGCTGTTCTTCAGCGCATGCGACCAGACCCACGGGTGTGAACTATGGAAGAGCGACGGGACGGCGGCTGGAACGAGCTTTGTCAAGGACGTGTGGGCTGGGCCGCCGGATTCCGATCTGTCTGACTTTGCCGACATGGCCGGGACGCTATATTTCCGCGCCTGCGACGAAGCCAATGGTTGTGAGTTGTGGAAGAGTGACGGGACTGCCGCGGGCACGGTGTTGGTCAAGGACATCAATCCTGGGGCCGATTCGTCTTCACCCGTTTCACTGTTGGACGTCAACGGAACGCTGTATTTCGGCGCCTGTGACCCCACCCACGGACACGAACTATGGACCAGTAACGGAACGGCGGAGGGCACGGCTTTGTACGCGGACATTGCCCCGGGAAGCGATTCTTCTTCGCCACAGCCCGCCGTCGCGGCGGGTGATCTCCTGCTACTGAGCGCGGTCGACGCAGCCCACGGGCGCGAGCCGTGGATCTTGCCGCTTCGCAAAGAGAATGTTCAAGTCGCGCTGTCCGGCGATTTCGTCCCCCACGACAGCCTACCCGGTACGCAGGTCGGCCATCTGGGCACAGACGAATCTGATCCCAGCGCCCCCTACCAATACGCCTTGGTCTCCGGAACGGGCGATGCGGACAACGAAGACTTCACCATCGAAGGAGATGTACTGAAGACGACCATCCCGGTGGACGCTGACTCACAAGACCATTTCAGCGTTCGCGTGCGAAGCACCGATCGGTACGGGCAGTTTGCCGAGCAGACACTGACCATCCAATCCGGTTCCCCATGGCAGAATCCTGCTGAGCCCACTGACTGCAACGACGATGACGAGACGACAACGTTGGATGTGTTGACAACAATTCTCTACATCAACACCCATCCAAACGATCACGAACTACCGGCGAAGCCGGCGGTACCTCCACCGTTCTACGACGTCAATGGAGATGGGCTTGTCACGTCACTCGACGTACTCGAAATGATTGCGCACATCAACGCTCGCGACGCCGTCGCGTCTGAGGCCGAAGATACCACCGTCCCGAACGAGCGACTTTCGACGCCATCCGTGTCCGCCATCCTGCCTTCGATCACCGACCTCCAATTGGAGTACGGGGCACGACAAGCCATCTTTGCATCGCTCCAACCGCGCACCGACCAGCAGATCGCCGCATGGGCGACGACATTCGATAGTGGCGTTCTTGTGCCGCTGTCCCGCATTTCGAGGCCCGCGGAGCCCCAGGTCGGTTCGGATTCGCCTGGGCCTATCGAGCGTCAGAGCACAATCGACCTTGACCCGATCGGAGTTGCCGCATACGCATTGAGAACCGCTGCGCAGATACCGACTCGTGACTACCGCAGTTTGGACAGTGTTCTGGATGAGATAGTCCGCGATATCACGACGGTTTGGACCGAGCGTCCAATTGCGCTGGATGCGCAGAGCTAGAGTAGAGCAAGATCAGAAAACGATCCGGGCTCAGGCCGCTGTTCTGCTGAAACATCCAACATGCCTCACCATAACACCTCATGATTCGCTGAAGTCGTGAGACATCAGGCCAGCAGGCCGTGGGCTTCTTTCAGCTTCTCGATGATCGACAGCCGGTTGGGGCACGTCTGTTCGCATTGGCCGCATTCGTTGCATGCGGTTACCCGCCGGTCTTCCGGCACAGCGGCGTAGTAGTCTCGGGCGTCCTCGCGGTGGCCGTAGTTCTTGTAGTACATGCGGAAACGAAGGATGTCCGCGATGGCGATTCCCTGCGAGCACGCCGGATGGCACGTCTCGCACATGCGGCAATAGTCGTCCGTGGCGGCGGCTGCGTAGTGTTCCAGCAGCCGTTGGTGTAGCGCGGTCAACTGACCAGTGACCGCCGCGCAGTCTTCCTCGACATCCTGGACCGTGCTCATTCCCACTGCGGCACAGGCAACGTTGGGATTCTTCAACACCCACATCAGCAGCGACTGGTAGAGGTGTTTGGCTCCGAAGTCCTCTAACTCGCCCATGACTTTGGCCACTTTGGGATTCGATCGGTCTTTGGCCCAGTTCGGCACGAAGTGTCCGGTCATGGGCTTCATGCAGATGACGCCCACGTCTTTCTTCCTGCAAAAGTCGAACAGGTCTTCGACACTGTCGCGGTCAAATCGCTCAGTCCATTTTGCCAGGGCCATGTAGTTGTATGGCTGGAAGACAAAATCCAGTTTGTCGGCTTCGACCAGTTCACGATGTGTCGCCGGCTTGTGGCAGCTAAGGCCGATGAAGCGGATCTTGCCCTGCTCTTTCAGCTTCAACGCTCCTTCATAGAATGCTTCACTCCACCGCCCGTGCGAAAAGTAGCAGTCGATGTAGTCGGTATGGAAGTGCTTCAAGCTGCTCTCGCATCGCTCGATCACGGCCTCCGGAGTGTTCTCGGGAGGATCCGGCGACGTGAAAATGATGACGTCCTTGCGACGGCCCTTTAACGCGTTGCCAAGAATCTCTTCGGTGTCATGATAGGCGTACGACGTGGCCACGAAGTTGCCGCCAAGTTCTAGCAGCTTGTCGACAATGGCGGGGATATCTTCGCGATACTGGTTGAACATCGTCGGACCGAAAGTCCGCGATTTCAGTCCGGTTGCGCATCCAAGGCCGATTTCCGATATCTTCAACTCCGTACGCCCAAAGCGGCGGTACTTCATTTCGGTCTTCACGGAACCGCCCAGCGTCACTTGGGGCGATGAAGCCAGGGCCGCACCGACAGCCATGGCCGAGCCCTTCTCCAGGAACCGTCGTCTTGTCACTGCCGAGTCGTCTTGATTGGACATAACATGTCTCCTTTGCCGTGACGCTGTTTACGTCGGATTGCCGCCAGCCTAACGCAATTATCCTGCCGCGCTCGCCTTTCAGTGTCAACAGAAAGTTGCACGGCGCGGCGGTTTGCTGTAGTTTGACGACTTGGAGGCTCAGCCATTGGCAAAGCCTTCGGGTGCAATCTCTGAGAAAACAACGAAGAATCCACCGAGCAAAGGAGAACTAAGATATGACCAAACGGAAGACCGTGACCCGTCGTGGCTTTGTGCGAGGCGTGGCCGGCGCTGCCATCGCAGCACCGTACGTTATTACATCCAATGCCCTGGGATCGGCGGAGGTGCCGCCGGCCAGCGAGCGTGTGACAATCGGTCTGATTGGCTGTGGCGGCCGCGGAAGCGCGGTATTCCGGAACTTGATCAGCAGTGGCGGCCAGCCGATCGCAGCATGCGATCCCTGGAAGGACCGTCGCGAGCGTTGGGCAGGCCAGATCAAAGGTACGCCTTACGCCGACTTCCGCGAGATGCTCGCACGCGATGACCTGGACGCGGTGGCTGTGGGCTCGACCGACTGCTGGCACGTCCATCACACCGTGGCCGCCGCAAAGGCAGGTAAGGACATTTACTGCGAGAAGCCGCTGGGCATCTGTATCCGTGAAGATTTGATTTGTCGCCAAGTGGTGCGACGCTACGACCGAGTGTTTCAGTACGGCACGCAGCAGCGTTCTAGCGCCCATTGCCGGTACGGTTGCGAATTGGTCCGCAGCGGATACATCGGCGAAGTGAAGGAACTTCTGGTCGTTGCGCCCGACAGCTCACCCGGCAACTCGCCCAAGCCCGTGCCGATTCCAGAGGGGCTGGATTACGACATGTGGCTCGGGCCGGCACCGTGGCGACCTTACTGCGGACAGGCCACCGGTGGCAACGCGTGGTGGCACGACTATGAGTATGCGATTGGCTTCATCGCCGGCTGGGGTGCTCACCCGCTGGACATTCTTCAATGGGGCTACGATACGCACAAGACCGGGCCGTGGGAGGTGGAAGGCACAGCGACAATTCCCGAAACAGGCCGCAATAACGTTGTGATGAAATGGGATGTGAACATGCGCTTTGCCAATGGCGTGAAGATGGAATTCCGTCCCGGCCCCAACTATACCCAGTTTACGGGCACTGAAGGCTGGATAGGGATTTCGCGAGGCGGCATCAAGGCCGATCCACCGTCGTTGCTTGAGATCAAGCTCAAACCGGAGGATGTTCATCTACCGGAGAGCCGCAACCACGGCGGGAACTTCATCGAGTCGGTCAAGAATCGCCAGGACGCGGTGAGCAACATCGACGACGCCGTCCGATCCGACATCATCAGTCACGTATCCGAAATCGCCATCCGCATGGGACGGAAGATCACATGGGACCCGGCCAAGGAGGAGATCATCGGCGACGAGCAGGCATCGCGCATGCTCACGCGAGCCTGCCGCGAGCCGTGGAGACTGTAGAAGAAAAGATGCGGGTTTCAGGTTTCGGGTGTCAGGAAGACTGTTGGTGGCCATTGCCCGGCCGCTCATGCCCGATACCGGACACTCGACCTCCGAAACCCAATCCCCGACGCCTGAAACCCGACACCTGAAACCCGACACCTGAAACCTGCCGACAGGGAGGGCCAATTCATGACCACTCGATTCAACCGCCGTCGATTCTTAAGTGTCGCAGCCTCCAGCGGCGCTGGATTTCTGATTCTGAGCAGTGGCCAATCGGCGCGAGGCTACCAGGAGAACGAGAAGCTGAACATCGCGATGATTGGTGCCGGTGGCCGCGGGGCCTCGAACCTCGGGGGCGTTGTCAGCGAGGCCATCGTGGCCCTGTGCGATGTGGATGAACGCCGCGCCGGCACTTCGTTCAAAAGGTATCCCGATGCCAAGAAGTACGCCGACTATCGCAAGCTGCTCGACGAGATGGAAAAACAGATCGACGCGGTTGTAGTCAGCACGCCCAACCACGTCCACGCTCCGGCCAGTGTTACGGCGATGCGAATGGGCAAGCACGCTTATTGCGAGAAGCCGCTTTCGCACTCGGTCCACGAAGCCCGCGTTGCGGCTCAGGTGGCCGCCGAGAAGAAAGTGGCAACGCAAATGGGCACCCAGATCCACGCCACCGAAAACTATCGTCGTATTGTGGAACTGATTCGTGCCGGGGCTATCGGCGATGTGCGCGAATGCCATTGCTTCCTGCGAGGCGGTGGCAGCGCGGGCGATCGTCCGACGGATACGCCGCCCGTCCCGCCAGGATTGGACTGGGAAACGTGGTTAGGCCCAGCACCGTACCGCCCCTACCACCGCTGCTACGTACCGCACGACTGGCACTACTGGTGGGACTTCGGCGGCGGCGCATTTGGCAATATGGGCTGCCACTACTTGGACTTGGCGTTCTGGGCGTTGGACTTGCGCCACCCTGCAACGATCGAAGCCGAAGGAGCGCCCGTACACGCCGAAAGCACACCGGCATGGGAGCACTGTCGCTACGAGTTTCCCGCGAAGGGCGATCGGCCGCCGGTCACATTGACCTGGACCCATCGAAAGACGCCACCCATCTTCGAGGAAAACAAGTTTCCGCCTTGGGCTTGGGGCGTGTTTGTCGGAACCGAGGGCATGCTGCTGGCCAGTTATCCCAAACTCATGCTGTGGCCCGAGGAGAAATTTGCGGACTACGAACCGCCCGAGCCGAGCATTCCACGCTCGATCGGTCACCACCAGGAATGGATCAAAGCCTGTAAGACGGGCAGCCCGACCACCTGCAACTTCGATTATTCCGGCGCAGTGACCGAGACAGTGCTTCTGGGCAACATAGCGTACCGCATGGGCCAGAAACTCCAGTGGGACGCGGCCAACATGAAGTTCGCCAACTGCCCCGAAGCCAACGACTACCTGCAACGAGAGTACAGGCCCGGCTGGACGTGTTGACGGCTTCTTTCTTGACGCCGCTTCGGGCCGTAGGCAAATCGTTTAACCCTGAGCCGGTAGGCGACGGTCGCGGCACTGCAGGCGGGGCGGAACGGCCGTCGCCTACCGGCTCGGGGTTAAACGGACGGAGCGTGTCTTTGCACTGAGGAGACAATCCATGTCAACCTACCGTAACACCGCCATGGCAATGGCACTAACCGCCATTTCCGCAGTCTCCTCGAACGGGGCCGAGGGCAGGCCGCCGCGCATGGTCAAAGAAATCCCGGGCGTCGACAAGATAGGCCTGCTGCCGCCAGGGCCCGAAAACCCACGAAACAGCGAGGGCGACTTCATCGAACTCAAGGATGGTAGGGTTCTGTTCGTCTACTCGCATTTCTTTGGTGGCGGCGGTGACCACTCGGCTGCGCATTTGGCCGGACGTTTCTCCAGCGACGGAGGCCGGACTTGGTCGGACGAAGATGTAATAGTCGTGCCAAGGGAAGGCGATTGGAATGTGATGTCGGTTTCGCTGCTGCGCCTGGCCAGCGACAAGATTGCCCTCTTTTATCTGCGAAAGAACTCGTTAACGGATTGCCGGCCTTACATGCGGATCTCGACGGACGAAGCTAAGAGTTGGAGCGAACCGAAACTGGTGATCGACGATGAAGTGGGCTACTACGTGTTGAACAACGACCGAGTAGTGCAACTTGCCGGCGGCCGATTGGTCGCACCGGTGGCTCTGCACAACCTGCCCGAATACGAAAAGCCGGATTGGGCGGGCACAATCATGTGTTACCTGTCCGACGACGAAGGAAAGACGTGGCGCCGTAGCAAGAATCAACTGGTCGGCAAGACGCCGGACGGAAAGCGTGTCACACTCCAGGAGCCGGGCGTGGTCGAATTGAAGGGCAAACGGTTGATGATGTTCTGCCGCACCACTGCCGGGTGCCAATACGTCTCGTTTTCCTCTGACGAAAGCGACACCTGGACGCAGTTTGAACCGTCGAACATTATCTCGCCCTGTTCGCCTGCGTCGATCGAACGGATACCAAAAACGGGCGACTTGTTGTTGGTGTGGAACAATCACGAGAACGTGGACGCCGTACACAGGGGAAAGCGGACTCCTTTCAACGTGGCAATCTCTCGCGATGAAGGCCGAACATGGGAGAGCGTCAAAACACTGGGGGACGATCCCAACGGCTGGTACTGCTACACCGCCGTTGACTTTGTCGGCGATCATGTCTTGCTGGGCCACTGCGCCGGCGACCGACGCACGGGTGGACTGTCTTTCACACAGATCACTCGTTTTCCTGTGGATTGGATCTACAAGTAGGACCTCGACATGCTGCCGGTTTTTCTTTTTGGGCTGGTTGCTTCTGCGGCTTCCGCCGACCAGCCACTTGTGATTCGCTCCGCGTTATATCGGGCCGAATTTCAGAACGGTTCGTTGACATCGCTGGCTGACCGGTCGGGCAACGTTTACGTCAGTCGCTCGAAGAGCCAAAGGGGATTGGGAATACATCGCATCGCTGGTGACCATTGGGCCAGGGAGGCGCAAGGTGATCACCAACTTTCCGATTCTGGCCAAGTCTCGCGACAGTATCGGAGCTTTTCCGGTCTGGAAGGCGCTAGTGCAGAAGCGGATTATCGCCTGGATGCGGAATCGGGCGACTTGGTGATATCCCAATACTGCGAATCGACCGAGGCAGGCGTATGGGGCGTGAGTTGGTCAATCGAGAAGATCCCACTGGACGCTGCGATCATCGTGCCGGGGCGATCAGGCGTTCGACTGACGGCACACAGCCCGGGGCGGCGTCATCAGTTTGATTATCCGATTGGTTGGGAAGCGCAATTGGTAATCGTCGAGCTTCCAGGCCGAGGCTTCTACGTTTGGGCAGACGACGCGCAAGGCCGATTCAAGCGATTGGTCGTCGAGCGAGACCACGAAGGATGGCGGCTGGAACTGGCCACAATGAACCACGCGCCGTTCGAGAAACAAACTGCGTGCCAATCGGTCGACTGGCATTTGAACGTGTACCAAGGTGATTGGCGCGTACCGGCCCGCCGCTACCGGGGCTGGGCCGTGGCAAACTTCCGCCCGACGCGGATCGAGGATCAGAAGCCTGATTGGGTGAAAGGCATTCGTGCCATAGTCATCATGGGCCTGGATCGCTCGATGCTCGACGCCCTGCCCGAACGGTTCGATCCACGCCAAACGATTCTCTACGTTCCCAGTTGGCGGTCGGCCGGGTACGACCGTGATTATCCGGTTTACAACGAACCGTACGATACGCTGAGACCATTCGTGGATCGCGCTCACCAACTAGGCTTTCGCGTGATGCTACACGTCAACTACTTTGGCGTAGATCCGCTGAATCCTGCATACGAAGAGTTCGAACCGTTGCAAGTTCGCAGTCCATGGGGCGAGCACGAAAAACAGTGGTGGCTTTGGACAAGAGCGACGCCGGAGATCCGGTTTGCGTACATCAATCCGGCGTGCGAAGCTTGGCGCGACCACTTCACCACGACGATGGTCAGGCTTTGCCAGAACTATGATATCGACTCACTGCACTTGGACCAAACGCTTTGTGTCTTCAACGACCATAACGGATTGATCGACGGTATGTCGATGGTCGAAGGCAACATCGCCTTGCATCGGCAACTGCGCGAAGCCCTGCCCGAGGTAGCGTTGAGCGGCGAAGGGCTGAACGAGATCACCTATCGCTACGAAGCGTTTGCGCAGCGTCACGCGTGGGGTCTCAACCACGCCGACGGAACGTGGGACCGCCGGTACCTCGAACTGGCTCATCCGATCAGTTCGTATCTCTTTCGACCCTACACGATCATCAATGGTTATCTGGGTTGCGCTCCACCCACCGACGGCCAATTGTATGCGGCATGGAATGAAGCGTACGAGCATTGGGGAGTCATCCCAACGCTGAAGCCATCGCTGGAACAACTACGCCATCCGACGGGTTTCTCCCGACAACTGTTCGACGAGGTCAACTTCTGGCAACAGGAGCGTTTGGACATCAACATGAAAGGCGACTGGGCGGACGACGTCGCCTTTCCGCTACGAACTGCCGATGGCCGCCGAGCCGAACGGACCACGGACGGACGATTCTTGTGCGGCGAACGGCAGATCAGCCACACGATCACCGGCGTGGACAGAGTCGAAGCGACAGGCAGTATTCCCGGCTGGAGGGCCTTTGATCAGAATGCCCTGCTGGGCCTTGATCCGTCGCGGTGGTATCCGTATGTGGAGGAGCCGCGGTCGCTTGACGAGTTTCATTTGGCCGACCTGCCTGAAGGGATGGTCGCCGAAACGGTCGTCTGCCGAGATGACATGTCGATGATTCGCGTTTCCAGTCCAACGAACGTCGTGGCAGACCTCGTGGATCTGCTGGACACGGCCGAGGGCGGATCGCGGCCACTTGTAGGAGAGCCGTTTCAGGCAAAAGGCCCTTTCGCTGGCCCAGACGGTTCGGGATTCGATCGCGCAAGCGAGACGACGTTATCCGCCCATCCGCCGTGGAAAGCCGTAGGGACCGATCCTGGCACCGGTGCGAAGCATCAACATGGCACGGGCGTGGCGTACGTTCGCTACCGCATCCAATTGCCGGAACGCGGGCGTTTGCACTTCTTGAGCGATGTCTTCATTGACCGTGGTGCGGTCGGGCAACCGAATTCAGATGGCGTCACGTTTGCGTGCGTCGCCCGTTGTGACAAGAAGGAACTGCAATGCGAGATCCACAACGCGAACGACGAACCGGAGACACTGGAGCTGGAACTGACACAGTTTGCGGGCCGAGAGGTTGAACTTGAACTGTCCGCCCATCCCGGTCTCAAGCTGAAGCCCAGTTTCGATTGGGCTCGATGGCTTCACCCCAGAATCGAACGCGAACTACGAACGCGTGGGACGATCGCTGTGGCGGGCGGCAAACCGTGGCGTTTGGCTGTAGGCCGCGAAGGCGTTCTACCAGTCGTCGACAAGGGGAACACTCTGCAGATTGAGACAGAATTGCCTGGGTCCGTTTTCCTGCTCGGCGGACAGCCACGCGAGGTGTCGCTGCCTGTGGACCTCGGTGACCAAGAATGGCGCATGATTCTATCACTCGATGGCATGCACGACGCCACAGCGCCACCGTTTGTGAACGTGCACGGCGCATCGGCCGCCGTCGGAGGTGTGGTTCGGTCGGGCCTCTCGGCTCATCCACCTAATCAAGGCAAGACGATTGCTCATTTGCCATTCGAGCTGCCCGCAGAACCAGCCATATTGAAGACGTGGATCGGGATTCGCGACGGTTCCGAATCGACTGGCGTGGTGTTTACCATCGAGCTCAACGGCCGCCAAATCGCGCAACGACGGATGTTGCCGGGCCGATGGGGACAGGTCGAAGCGGATCTTTCATCGTGGAAAGGCCAACCGATCGTCTTGTCGCTAATAACCGACTCCGATGGCCCTTACAGCTTCGATTGGGCTCATTGGGGCGAGCCGAGGCTTGTGAAACAATAGGACCTCACGCGTCACTGCAACCAGAGGAATCTCAATGAATTCCACTCCGATCGAGAAGGACAGTTTTGGCAGCACGTCGGATGGCAACAGCGTCGACAGGTTCACGTTGCGCGGTCCGAACGGCATGCTGGTTCGGCTCATCAGTTTCGGGGCTACCGTGACGGAATTGCATGTGTCGGATCGCGATGGCCGGTTGGCGGACGTGGTGTTGGGTTTTGATAATTTGGCTTCGTACGAGACGAAGAGCCCGTATTTTGGCGCCACGGTGGGGCGATCGGCGTTTCGGATCCCCTATGGTCGATTCGACCTCGATGGTCAATCGTATCAATTAGATGCCAACGGCGGGCCGCACCATATACACGGCGGCACGAAGGGCTTCAGTTGGGTCGTCTGGGATGCGGAACCGCTGGAGAGGGACGACGGACCGGCCGTCAGGTTCACCTACCACAGCCCGGAGGGCGACCAGGGTTACCCGGGCGTGGTCGATGCTACAGCGATCTATGCACTGACCGACGCGGGCGAACTACGCATCGAATTCACGGCAACCTGCGACCGTCCGACCCCGATCGACATGACGCATCACGGCTATTTCAACTTGGCGGGGCCGGGCGCGGGCAATGTGAATAACCACGTTGTGCAGATTGCGGCCGATCTGTATTCCGAGACGGACGATCAGGTGATTGCCACCGGTGCGCTACTGCCCGTGGAAGGCACGCCTTACGATTTCACCGAACCCAGACGGATTGGCGAACGATTGGAGATGCTGCCGGAGCAGTCGGGCGGGTACGATTTGGCGTACCTGAACCGCAATCAGACAGGCACAATCGCCGAGGTGGCCTCCGCGCACGAGCCAACAACGGGCCGCACGATGCGCGTGCTGACCGACGCGCCGGCGTTGATCTTCTACGGCGGCAACTACCTGGATGGCACACTGCGGGGCAAGGGTGGGGTCGCGTACGAAAAGCACTCGGGGCTGGCCATGGAAACCGCCGGGTTGCCCGATGCGGTGAACCACGCCAATTTTCCGTCGATCATCCTTCGTCCCGGCGAGACGTACCGACGTACGTGCATCTACCGGTTCACTGCGGAGTGAAGCGCAAAGCCGATTTCACTTGGTGAGTTCTTCCAGGTCGACCAGCGTGTGCACCGGCGAGAGATACAAGGCACCGGTCGGACACGCCGCGATGCATTTGGCGGCCACATCGCCCAGGGCTTCCTCCATAGTCCCAAGGAACGGCACCCCCACCCGGACATCGAAGCCGCGGCCTACGAACGTCAGTCCCAGGGCGTCTTTCGACTCGGCGGCGATCTTGATGCATAGTTCGCAGTTGATGCACTTACCCGGTTCGTAGATCACCGAGCCGGTCCGGTTGACCTGCACAAACGCTCGCCGGTCACTCTGATACCTGGCGGTCTCCGCGCCGTACATGATCGCGTACCGTTCGAGCTTGCAGTTGCCCTGAGCGGCGCATCCACAGCTCAAACAGCGGTGTGCTTGCTGCGATGCGATCGGGAGTGAAAGCGGTTCAGGCTCAGTGCTCTCTGTGTCGAGTCCCGGCCCGTCAGCCGCGCTCGCAAGGAACTCGCCCATTTCGCCTTCCTGAAGCTTGCCGATGCGCGAGGAGAAGGGGCGGCCAGCGGGTACGATTGGCTTTCCTGCAAGATATTGGCCGATCGCACTGGCTGCCTCTTTGCCATCGGCAACGCTGCGCACCACCATGCCTTTGCCGCGAAGGACGTTGCCGGCGGCGAATACTCCCGTGAGATTTGTCTCGAACGTCCCCTTGTTTACGGCAATGCCGCGCGAAGCAGCCTTAAGGCCCCATGCCTCGACATCCTTCTTGTCCGTCGCGCCACACGCCAGCAATACGACGTCGAACTGATCGCGTAGTTCGTCGAGATTCATCGATTCGCCTAATCGCATTCCGGCTTGCAGCTGGATCCCCAGAGCGAGAATCACCGCGACCTCTCCATCGAGAGTCTCTCGCGGCAATTCGTCTCCGGAGAACTCAGTCAGCAGGCGTCCGCCCGGCTTCTCACCAGCGTCAATCAATGTGACGGCGATTCCTTGTTGACGCAAATGAAATGCTGCAGCTAATCCAGTCGGGCCGGCGCCAATCACCGCCACTCGCTTTCCAGAATTCTGTCTGCATGTTGGTATGTACGGATCGCCAGATGCCAGGTCCAAGTCCGCCGTGTAGCGTTTCAACTCGCAGACCTCGACCGGACCGTCGGCTCCCGAGCGTCGGCAACCTTTTTCGCAAGGCTTCGGACAGACACGACCCAGCACGGCGGGGAGAGCGATGTCTTCCTTGATCGTCGCAATCGCAGTATGCAGGTCCTCGTCGCCGATTTCGCGGAGCATTTTCGGCACGTCCATGTGGGCTGGGCATGCAAAGAAACACGGGGCTCGGCAGTCGCCCACGTGATCACTGAGCAGCAATTCCAGAGCCGTCTTTCGAAGCTGGTGGACTTCGGACGTCTCGCTTTCGACTTGCATGCCGTCCACTGCCCGCGTGCCGCAGGAAGGCACATACCGGCCGACGTCCGCTAGTTTCACAATGCAGATCTGGCACGAACAAGACGGCTCGTGCCCTTCCAGGAAACAAAGCGTGGGGACGTCGATGCCCAGCTTGTGCGCACCGTCCAACACCGTCGCTCCGGGTGGCACTTCTACTTCGCGATTATCAATGGTCAGTCGTGGCATAAAGTCGCTCTGACTGGAAGCCGTTTCACAACTGTTCGACCAGAAGGGTGGCCGGGGTTGCAGCTGTGCGAAACCCCGGCAATTGCACGACCGGGGCTTCCCTTCGGTCCAGCCCCGGCCACCCAAATCGGATTTTGAAACTGCTTCGGGTTAAATGTTACTCTACGTACACGGCATCTTCCGGGCACACCTGCCGGCAGGAATCGCATCGCGTACACACGTCCATATCGATCGTGTGTCGCTGGTACGGCGTCATGGGGATGGCGTCGACGGGACAATTCTGGGCACAGAGCGTACAGCCGATGCACTTGTCGTTGATCTTGTACGCGATCAGCTTCGTGCATTTGCCCGCCGGGCAGCGGCCCTCCAAATGTGCCTCGTACTCGTCGCGGAAAAAACGCAGGGTCGAAAGCACTGGATTCGGCGCCGTCATTCCCAAGCCGCAAAGGCTGCCGGCCATGACGTCCTTGGACAGTTGCTCCAGCAGTTCCAGATCGCCACGCCGGCCGTTGCCTTCGCAGATGCGGTCTAGAATGTCGAGCATGCGGCGAGTTCCTACGCGACAGAACGTACATTTGCCGCACGACTGGTCTTGCGTGAATCGCAGGAAGTACCGAGCGATGTCGACCATGCAATCCGTATCGTCCAGTACGACCAACCCGCCGCTGCCCATGATCGCGCCGACTTCGGCAAGCGCCTCGTAGTCGATGGTTGTATCCGCCAACTCGGCTGGTACGCAGCCTCCGGACGGCCCGCCGACTTGGACTGCCTTGAACTTCTTGCCGCCGGCTACGCCACCACCAACTTCTTCAACAACCTGCCGGACCGTGATGCCCATGGGCACTTCGATCAGCCCGCCGCGAGCCACCTTACCGGCCAGGGCGAATACCTTTGTGCCCTTGCTCTTTTCCGTGCCGTAGGCCGCGAAGGCGTCCGCACCATTTCGGACGATCCAGGAAACCAGAGCATAGGTTTCCACGTTGTTGATCAGTGTCGGTTTGTCCCACAGACCTTTCTCGGCGGGATAAGGCGGGCGCAGGCTGGGCATGCCGCGACGGCCTTGCATCGACGCCAAGAGCGCCGTCTCCTCGCCACACACAAACGCCCCGGCGCCCTCCATGATCTTCAACTCCAGGCGGTAACCGCTGCCCAGGACGTTGTCGCCGAGGAATCCACGTTCGTGGCATTTCTCGATCGCTTCTCGAACTCGCTTTACAGCCAACGGGTATTCAGCTCGAATGTAGAAATACCCTTCATGAGCCCCGATGGCCATAGCGCCAATTGCCATTCCCTCGATAATACGATAAGGAAACGATTCGAGGAGCATGCGGTCCATGAACGCGCCCGGATCGCCTTCGTCGCCGTTGCAGACGATGTACTTCAAATCGCCAGCGGATTCGCGGGCTCGTTGCCATTTGACACCCGTTGGAAAACCGGCGCCGCCACGGCCTCGCAGTCCGCTCTTCTTGATCTCCTCGACAATTGCATCGGGCGTGCCCAATTCGATCGCGCGGCGCACTGCGGCGAAGCCATCGTGGCGGAGATACTCGTCCAAGTCCGTGGGATCAATCTGCCCACAGTACTCGGTTGCCAGATTCTTCTGCGGCCCGAGGAACGTGCAAACGGGGCCTTCACTGGGATTGATCGCCCGATGAACAGTCGGCTCGTCGTCCTCGTCGGTCAGCAATCGGTCCAACCATCGGCTAGCGGTGTAGCCGATGCGGCGGACGAGGCTGGGTGGTTTGAAGTGCTTCAGCACGATCGACTCGACGTCTTCCGGCTGGACGCGAGCGTACAAATCGGCGGAGCCTTCGCGCGGTACGATTTCCACTAACGGTGTCTGATGGCACATGCCTACACAGCCAACGCGTTTGACGCTTGCCGGCGCACCGCTTGCGGTCAACACGCGACCAATGGCGTCGCGCACTTTGCCGCTGCCTTGAGCCACACAGCAAGAGCCTAGCCCGACGCGGATTTCGCCGACGGCGTCTCCTCTGAAAGCCGGCAGGTCTGCTTGCTTCTGGGCCGCACCGTTCTGGTGATTCAGGAAATCGTTCAATACGTCGGGCACGATTCTTGGCGTCACATGCCCGTACGTCACGCCGTCGATCTGCACCACGGGCGCCAGAGTGCAGCATCCCAGGCATGCAACGGGTTGGACGGTGAACAGTCCGTCCGAGTCGGTGTCTTGGCCGTCCGTAAGCCGCAGCTCTTTTCCGAAAGCATCTTGAACGAGGCCCGCTCCCTTGACATGGCATGCCGTACCGACGCACACATGGATTATGTGCTTACCGACCGGCGCATGGCGAAACTGAGTGTAGAACGTGGACACACCAGCGATTGACGCTGGAGTGATTTCCGTCAGATCGCAAACGCGGCGCAATGCCACCGGCGGCAGGTAGCGGTAGTGATCCTGGATCCTCTGCAGGATCGGGATCACCGCTTCCGGACCGCTGCCGACGGTCTGGACGGTTTGTTCGACGAACGTGAGGTCTATATCAGCCATCTGCAATACAAAACAGGTGTTCTTCTCCGCGAATGTACAGCCTTCCGTCCTGGAATGCGGGACTGGTAACACAATTCTCGCCTAAGTTCGCTTCGGCGATTCGCTTGCACTCGGTCTGCGTCGGTTCGACGATCCATGCCTGACCTTCCTCGCCGAACAGGTAGACGTATTTGCCTGCAAGGCTAGGCGACGAGGTGAAGTTGGCGTCGTCGAAATCCTCTTCAAAGAGCGGCTCACCGCCTTCCTTGACATCGAAGCAAGTGAGCGTGCCGTACGATGCAAGCAGCATTAGGAACTTGTCCGTGGCCAGCGGGCTGCAGCAGTCCGGCGCTCCAATATCGGATTCCCATACGATGTTTGTCTCGGTGACGTCTCCAGTACCTTCGACGCGAACCGCCGCGTTGCCAGGAAATTCGTTTGCCGTGTGGATGATTCCATCGGCGTACACCGGTGACGGCCCCACGTCCGCTTCCAGGCACTCGGCTCGCCAGAGTTCCCTCCCATCCGTGGGCGAGTATGCGATCAGCCATGGATCGCCGCCGGTAATGATCTGCGGTTGGCCTTCGTGATTGATCACGATCGGAGACGACCACGAATTCGGTATGTCGCGCGCCGTCTCCCACACCGTATCGCCTGTTTCGCCGTGCAAGGCCAGCAACTTGGACAGTTCATCATCCCGGGAGCCTTGGTCAAACTGGATGATTACGAGCCCCTGGTACATGGCCAGCGAGGCCGCGTGTCCGTAAGTGTTCTCGGGAACACCAAGACTGCGAGACCACGCCACATTGCCATCGAAGTCGACGGCGCCGATATCGCCGTTGGTGAACATGGCGTACACGCGGCGGCCATCGGTCGTGGGCGTGCAGGCAGCGAATCCGGTCGCTTCCATGACTTCCAGCGGTTCGGCGGTGCTTTCCGGTGTGCCTGGCACTTCTGTTGACCAGAGTTGGTCACCCGAATCCGCGTCGAAACAGCAGATCTCGCGTTTCTGTTCATCCGCGCCGGAGACAAAGACTCGCTTCTCCCAAACGATGGGCGAACCGTTACCGGGCAATGGCACGGCCGTCTTCCACAGAATTCCTTCGCCCGATTCACCGTCCCATTTCGTGGGAATGTTGGTGAAAGCAGAAACGCCGGACCCGCCTGGGCCGCGGAATCTATGCCAGTTTTTCTGGATCTCCTCGTCCCTGGGGAAATCGGTTGGCAGTTCCAGCACGGGAGACGTACCACCATTTTCCTTTGGTGTTGGTGTCTCTTGTCCGTTGTCGGGATCGATTCCATTGTCCGTGGGCTGCGGCATCGGTTTCTCGTTGCCGTTCGGGGCGTCCTTCCCCTTCGATGGCAGCTTCTTCGCATCAACTCCGCCATCATTCGAGTCGTCCTTGTCCTTCGACGGTAGCGTGTCTTTGCCATCGCCGTTGTCTATCAGGCCGACATCCGGACGCTCGCTTTCGATGAGCTTCGCCAATTCGGTCTCGTTGGGCAACACGCTGCCGATGGCCGCATACATTCCCAGCGCAGACGCAAGGATGACGCATCCGAACGCCGCCACGGACCACCGGCTGATGCGTCCCATCCGTTCGTCCACGTCGTCCGTCCCGCTGCGAGGTTTTGGATGCGGGAGGCTTCGACGTAGCGACACGGCAGATTTGGCGGATACCATGCAGATCACCATACCGCCCAACAGCAGCCACGCTCCCCACAGGGCAAATCGACGCTGTGAGAAATAGGCTTCGCGTAACGGCACGTCAAGTTCGCGAATCTGCTGTTTCAAGTCCTCCCGACTGCCGTCCTTGTCCAACTGTTCCATCAACGCCAGATACTCTGGCGAGTTCAGTGGATCGTCAGCCACGCGGCCGCTGTAGTTGAACAGCAGCATCACGCTGACCACGATGACAAACACGCCCGCCACGATCGCGCATCGGAACGCCAATTGGTGTTTCTGTTCAGGTGTCATCGTTTGCCGCCACCTCCGTCCCTTCCCTTTGGGCTGCCAATGCTTCCATGTCAACCATCTCTGAAACGTCACTGATCATGCCTAACCGCACTTGCTCGCAAGGGCAGTACCAATAACATCGGCCACACGCGACGCACCGAGTGCGGTCCGGCTCGTAGTCCATCCGTTTGCGACGCACGGACAGACTGATTAGCTTGACGCCGACGACCAAGCCGACCCAGGCACCGAGCCATCCGCCCAGGGTGGTGAAGTGATCCTGGCGATCGTGAGCCCACTGGTACAACTTTGCAGACGACCGGCCCGTGTTACGGAAGGCGTCGCTGGCGTCGGTTGTTTCTTGAACCTTGCCCGTGTCCTCTAATCGCAGCTGTTCAGCCAGCCGCACGTTCGGATCAAGCCGTGACACGGGCACTGCCAACAGCGTCCCCAACCCCGCGCCTGCGGCGATCAGTACGGGCGCAAGCAACAACAACCCGGCCAATCGCAGTCGAGCGTGGGGCCGGATTTCCCGTGCCAGTGGCACGGTGGGGCCACGGATTGCACCGTACGGGCACGACTGTTCGCACAATTGGCATTGGATGCACTCGTCTGGTGTGATCTTTGCGTGCCACTTGGAGACCTTTGACAACAATCCCAAGATTGCACCGTATGGACATAGGTACCGGCAGTAAGGTCGCCCAATGAACAAGCCCAAGACCAGCACGCAGGCGCCGAACACTAGCATATTCGCGTCGCCGCTCAAGCGGAACATCGCCACGAACGGATCGTATCGACAGATCACGAAACCGGTGTCCGTAGCGGCGTAGATCACTGCAGCCCCGAGGTAGATGTACGGAGCGAGCCCCAGTGAGTGATCAATCCAAGTTGGCACGCGTAAAGGACGAACCGCGACCAGTTCCTGCATTGCTCCGAGCGGACAGACGGCGGCACAGAACGATCGGCCGAAAAACAACGTGAAGACCAGAGGCAACACAAAGATCGCAACGACTGTCACAGGGATGACATGCGTCGAGTCGAACAGCGCCAGAGCCACGTTTTGCGTTGCGCCAATCGAACATACACAGCCGTCGCGCACGAAGCCGAACCAGATCAACGATGCTATCGCCAGTATAAACAGATTCCGCCGCGACCGATTCACGAGCGCAAAGTACGAGGCCAATGACAAGGCGGCCAGAAGCACAACGACGTTGATCCATTCCCAACCGGGACTGTCCGGAGTGGGCGGCTCGGCAACCGGGATATCATGGTCGCGAAACTCCGGCGTTGGAATCAAGTCTGCAGCCAGCGCTGGCGCGACCAGCGCAATCAACACTGCTGCGCCGCCAAGCAACACTAACGTCGCGGCCATCCGTTTCCGAATACGCGGCGCCGCTGTTTTCCGTGTTGTCTCTCGTTCTCTGAAATTCACGCTTGGCCCTGCGCCCTTTCTCCTTCTCTTCGCTCCTGTTCCGTCCGCCAACGGTGTTGTGCCTCTGCACGAGCGATCAACTCGTTTGCTTCCTGTTGTTTTGCTTTGTCGTCCCTAGCTTCACGGAGCAGTTTGTGCCCCCGGCTCTTTAAGGCGCTGGCTCCGCCGCGTTTCAGTATCTCTTTCTGCTCCACCGGTATGCGGTAGAAAGCTTGCGTGGGACAGGCGGTAGCGATTGTGCACTCGTTGCAGTTCAGGCAGCGGTCGTGCTCCACCTGCAGGTACATCGAGCCGTTCATCAATGCGCAGCCCTTGACGCACTTGCCGCATCCGATGCACAGAGGCCGGTCGATCGTGTACTCGTAGAAGCGCTGGCTGGCTTTCTGTTCGATGAACTTGCGGATCACGGCACCGGTAGGACACATCTGGTTCTCTGCCGCCGTATCGGTGACGCTGTAACCGGCCTCGAAGTAGCCTGTGCAAATGTCGCAATAGCCGCACATGTCGAAGCAGTTCACACACTTGACCGCCGACATGTCCAGCACGCAATGGGTGGCGCAGTTGCCGCACGCCGTGCACTTGTCGGGATCTAATTGCCAGACGAGATCGTCACCTTGGCCTCGGCGAACGGCCACGACGCCCGCGGACCCGGCAAACGCGATCGCTCCCGCGATGCGAGCACCATTGCGCAGAAAACTGCGACGGTCGGTAGTCTTCTCCGTCTCGGCCATCAGGATTTCCTCCGTCGCTGTTGTTTTAGCTCGACCGCTTCAGGCAGGCGGCAACGGCTGGCCAACGTACAGCGGTCGCAGTCCACACGGCGCTCGCAACGGTCGGTGGCGGTCGAATGGCCGCGCCGCAGCACGAGGGTTGTGGAAACGCAGGCGAGCACGGTCAAGACGCACATTCGCACAACGCCGGACAGCCAGCTTCGCCGATCAACCGATTTCCTGTTTTCCACGTCCATCCCACGTTCCTTGTTGCCAAAAGCAGAACGGCAATCATCGAGAGCGTCCTGGAATCCGGGAGGGCGAAGCTCCTGCTGAGCCGAATTCCTGGCAGCCGTCGCGGCTCGGCAGGAGCCTCGCCCTCCCAGGACACGTGCGCCTCCGCGAAACCAATCACGGGACTCTCTCAAATAACTCCGTTCCCTTGGATAAATCGTGTTCTGTAAGCGGAGCGAATATTGCTCCGCCCCCGACGGTAGTCCTACGTTGGCTCGAAAACTCGCACTGTGCGGTTGGTGGGATCCAACACGAGGATCCGGCCTGAACTGTCCGTCGCCACATCGAACACTTTCACTCGGTGGTCGTCACGGATCTCGTCGACTACGATCTCGCCTGGGGCGAGTACGCGCGGTTCGGCGACAACGCACTCGAAGTCGCCTTCGCGGCTGTAGACTTTGATCCGAGGAAGGCCCTTTTCTACAGTAACGAACTTGCCATCTGCCAAAACGGCAAAGTTCGCTGGATTGCAGCAACCGAAGAAACCGTCGATGTCCGCCGACGCCTTGCCCCATTCGCCCAGCCAAGCACCGTCGAAGGTGTAGGCCTCGATCTGTCGAGCACCTGGATTCACAATGCAAACCACATCGCTGGCAGTGACCGCCACGTCGAAGTAAGGGCTCGGTATAACGAAGCTGCGCAAATTGCGTTTCGGATCCGGGTCGCCGATCCGACCGACGAGTTCACCCCCTGAGTCGTATCGCAGCACGACTCGATTGCCCGCGTCCGCGACAAATACGTCTGCGTCCGCCACAGCGATTGATGTCAAGATCGACTTCTCGTCCAGATCTTGGTCCCAAACGCCGGCCGGTTCACCTTTCGAGTCGTATACCTCGACACGATCGGCAACGCCAACGTACAGATACCCGGGCGTAGTGTGGTCTGGACCGGCCACTGCCAGACACGATGGCTTTTTGCCTATGTCGACCGCACGCAACTCGTCTCCCTTGCCATCGAACACGCGAACTGCCTGATCACCTGCCACATAAACGTGATCCTCGGGGCCCACGGCAATCGCGTGCACACTGCCCATGTCGATGGTGAGTTTCGCCGTCTCTTTGTATCCTACCAGTAAAGGGTCGACCGTGGTGTACTCGTCAATGTCGTACTTGAACCGATCCGAGAGCTTGTCGTCGTTTTCGCCCCATGTATCAACGCGAAAGACGGCAATAGCGGCCACGATCACCAGGATCGCCAACACGGCGCCGACCAACAGCGAACCCGCAGTCATGCGACCGGACGCAGCCGGTTCTTGCTGATTGTCGTTTTCATGCGGTTCCATGGTAGTGTCTCTTCAGTTTTCGCCGTTTCAATTCCCGCCTACGCTTCTGACGTCCAGGCATGCCATGTTGGTCGAGTCTCGAACGATCAGCCGTCCTGCGGCTATTGCCATCGGCGCCCAGGCTTCACGGCCCCTCTCGAATACTTGAAACTCCGCATTCTCGAAGTAGTCTACGGGTGATGCTTCCGCGATGACCAGTTGCCCGCGATCGGAAAGGGCAAAGATCTGTCCGTTTGCAATCATGTATGGGCCGTGGCCAAACTTCCGCCTGCCGCTGTTCCAGAGTTCGTTGCCCATGAGGTCCAAGCATACGAGTTGCCGACTTGATTTGCATACGGCATACAAGTGACCGTCGTAGAAGACCGGCGTGTGATGCTCGGAATTGAATTGCTTGTCCGTGAGCGTGAACTCCCTCTTGGCCACGACTGCTCCATTGGCTTCCTTCAGTCGAAGCATCATCGCACCAATTTCGCGGTATCCGCTCGACAAGAGGATGCGGCCCTCCGGCAACGGCAGCGGCGACGGGCTTGTTGCGTAAGCCTCGACCCATTCCGTTTCGTCCCACAGCAAACTGCCGTCTTCGGCCGACACACCAACGGTACCGCCGTTACCGCAATACAAGTACATCTTCCGGCCCGCGAATTCCATCGGCATGATTGAGCAATGGCTCATCCTCCATTTCCGTGGATTCGGCGTTTTCCAGATGACGTTGCCCGTCTTGTAGTCCACCGCGACCAACAGTGAATCGGCGCCGCATGGAGCTAGGATGACTCGATCACCGTCGGCCAACGGACACTGCCCCGTGTACCACTGGAGTTCCTCGGTGCCAAACTGCTTGACCATGTCGATCAGCCAGCGGCAATTGCCCGTCTCGACGTCCCAGCAAGCAACATGACATCGCGGCCCGATCGACACCACGCAGTCTCCAACAATTGTTGGCGTGGTGCGTGACATGCCATGGTTCCATTGAACGATCGCCGGATAGCTATTGCGCCAAATCTCGCGACCGTCGGCCAGCGAAAGGCACAGCATCGTGTCGGTCGACCGGTCTACGCGATCCAGAACATCGTCGCGCAGTGCGTTGATCAAATTTTCGCCTTTTTCGGCATACAGTTCTCGCAACGCCTCTGTCGTTTCCTCGTCCGCTCCCCGCATGAGGTCGCGGAGTACCTTGTCCATGCCGTCGAAAGTGCCTGGCGTCACGCCGCTGAGAGCGTCGGCCAGGGTGGCACATTCGTCCTTCTTCAATCCTCGCAGCTCTTCGACCGTTTCGTCGACCACGTAATCCAGCAGATAAACTCGACCATCGCGAATCACTGCGCCTGCGTAGCCTTCGCCCAACTCGCGGCGCCAAAGGACAGGCGGCCCTTCGGACGGCCATTCGCGAGCCAGAGGCGTGCCATCGTCACAGATCGCATCCCGGTTCGCTCCTCGGAAAGCCGGCCACGCACCCGGTATGTCAGCCGGAACACCGTCCCCGGGAATTGGCTCGCCCGCCACAGCCAGAGGCTCGTCCGTTGTCTCGGTCGCCTCAGGCGTGTCGTCCATTCCAGGCACGCGCATCTCGAAACGGACCGTGGCAGCGCCAACCCACAGCACCAGCAGCACAACGCCCAGAATAGCGAGCACAGAGGGGCAGACAGTAGGGACCCATGACGTTTTCATTATGCGTTCAATTGTAGTCAGTCGCGATGTTGGCGCAAACAGTAGCCTCCCTTGGGGGGATAGGAAGCCGGTTGGCGCAGTTGAACATTCGGGCAGGCAACCTCAGTAGTTCCGAATTCCAAAGGAGTGCCACCACACTTGGTAGCCGAATTCGCAAGAATTCGGACTTCCTCACAACTCTCCGAAGTCTTGCGAATTCGGCTACGGAAAAACTCGAAACCTCCGAAACTGTGAATCCCACAGACCTGAGGTTGACATTTATCGCCCGTATGCGGCTTCCAGTCCGGCTGCGTTGATAATCGCTTTGCCAGACTCCTTCACATCTGCCTCTTCACCAATGTGATTGTCCTTCCATGTGTGCCAGTCGCGGGAGCACTGGTTGAACCGGACCAATTCGGCGGCAGTTCGGTAGATTGCGTTCCGCTCGAACAGATAGCCCTTGCTGCCCTGGTCGATAAACATGCCATTGTTGGGTGCTCCCTGGGCGAACGGGCTACGGTGGACATCGTGCAGATGGTTGCCGCGGAAAACCGTGCCGGGCTGGAATCCGAGGGTGTAGATGCAGCCGCCATCGCAGAGGCATTTCATCACGTCATACACGTGATTGCACTCGATAATGTTGTTCTTGCATGGCGTCGGCTGGGGATTCCATTGCCAGCCTACTGAAATGCCGCTGTAAGGAAGCTCGTGCACCAAGTTGTGGGCGACCACGGCTCCATCGGCAAATCCAACCCAGATGCCGACCGCTCCGTAGTACTCGATGCCGCATCCGTGGACGTGGTTGTTAGCAATGCGGTTGCCCCGCGGCACGCGGCCTTCGTCGCGCGGCCCGCCAAGCATGATACCGTTGCCGCTGACATCGAAGACCTGGTTGCCCTCAATCATGTTGTCGTGGCAACTGTCAATCATCTCGATGCCGCAACCGCCAACGTGGGCGATTGCGCCGTTCGTAACGCTACAATCTCGAGCGAAGTTGAAGCAGATGGCCGCCGGAATGCGAGCCCAGGGTCGCGACCAGTCCCGACCTTGAGTGAAGTGGCAGCCCTGGATACCCAGGTAACCGTGTGGCGGAAGCAACCACGCGGCGTATTGAACCTGCAAACCCTCGAAGTGCAGATTACGGACCGGCCGATCGGCTGTCCCCGTCACCTCGATCAACCGATCGAGCACGGGCGCGACAACCTTGGCAGACTGCATGTCTTCGCCTTCGCGAGGTATGTAGCTGAGCACGCCCGATGTGCGATCCAGATACCATTCGCCGGGGAAGTCCAACAGCTCTGGCGTGTTCTCGAAATAGCAGTATCGCCCCGGCCCAGGACGAATGGCTTGGTGGCCCGATGCGTGAGGTGGAGCCAGCGTGATTGTGCCGGATATCCGGTCGATTTCGGCAATTCGCTTGCGGTTGATCGCCCAGTTGCCCGCGACCATAATTTCCATGTCCGCGACGTTGCTCCATTCGCCCAACCGTTCTGGTGCAATGGTCAGCGTGTAAGTGGCCAGATCAGACGATAAGGTGGCGCCCGTGAGTTGCCAATGCGGATTGTGGCCGACGGCATTTGGAATCCGGGCACGAGTCGCCCGTTGGCCGTTTACGAACAGATGACGGAAATACCACTTGCCTTCCTTCACGCCCGGCACCTTCGCAGTCCACACCTTGCCTTCGCCCTGTCGCCAACCGGTGATTCGACGACCGCCGCTGAGGCTCACTGTTTCACCCGGTTGCGCCGCGTACGTCACCGAATGCTTATCGGTACCCGAGTCCTCTGGCCCGAAATGCAACGTCTCGGCCAATTCGTAGGTTCCACCGCCAATGTACACCGTGACGTCGGCGTCCAAGCCCGCAGCGATCTTCTGCCGCACGGCATCGCGTGCCTTGCCAACGGTGGCGAACGGATTTTCAGATATACCTGGATTGTCGTCACTTCCGCTGGTCGCGACAAAAAACTCGGCAGCGATCAACCCATGCTGAATTGGAGCGAGTCCAGCCAGCAAGCTCGCAACAACCGTGATTTGCATGATAGTCTTCATTCGTGGGTCCTCCGCAATGCAAACGATCAGCACTAGCGCACCGTGCGCAACCTCGTTTAACGGCAAGCCGAAGGCGACTGTGTTTCCGGCCATCGCCGACGCCTTCGGCTTGCCGTTAAACGATTCTCTCGCCGCGGCTCTGCCGCGTCAAACGGTCAAGTGTCTCCGGTCAATTCGTTGCCGCCTCGAATTCGCTGGGCTCGCCTCCGGTTCCCAACGAATTCAGGGCGGCAACGAAGTAAGTTGGTCCCGGATCCGCGCTACCATGTGGTCCAGGATGGTTGGCAGATGGATGATGGCCGTATAGTGATTTGCATCGACGGTGACGTGATGCTCTTCATCCAGTCGGGATGCCTTAGCCAGGGCCCGGGCGTTTTCGATTGGCACAACCTGATCCGTCTGGCCGGAATAGAGCCACGTGCATTTCGGATCCAGTCGATGAGCGATGCGAGTTGGCTCGACTTGCCACAGCAGTCGTTTCAATCGCTCGCCGGTGTACCCTTCCCGCTCAAACATCTCTCGCGCTTTCGCAGTGTCCTTCTTGCCATTGGCGATCATATTGTGTAGATCGCCACCCGCCAGCATGATGAACACGGCATCGAAGGAGCGATCAAGGCTTGCCGCCATCGCGACCACGAATCCGCCCAGACTGGTTCCTTGAAGCGCAATGCAGCGAGTGTCCACATCAGGCAACGCGGCCACCGCGTCGCGAGCCCGACGCACATCGGCGATCGACTGACGCACCGAAGGTACGAACTCCGAACCATCGGGACGACGGTCGCCGGTTCGGCGTTTGCCATAGTAGGGCATATGGAGCATGAAGGCGTGCAGCCCTTGCTCTCGCAAGCTGCGTGCAAAGACTTTGCCGATGGCCATGTTCGAGCCGGACTCGTGGATCACCAGGACAGCCGGAGCCTTGATTCGTTTGCCATCGTCGTCATGCGCCGCGTACCATTCCATCGAGACCATGTCGTTGACCGCATCGCCGCTTGGAAGCGGTGATGGAAAACGAACCAGCCGGTCGTACATCGTGAGGGGTTCGTCCGAGCTGGTGACGTCAAACTCGCTGGAACGCCACTGAAGCTTCTGCAGGAATTCCGACGCGTCCGGATTGGAGCCCTTTGCGATGGCAAGAGTGTCTTCGGCATGGTATGCCTTCACGTCCGTTTCGTCGTCGGAAGCCCAGGTCGGCAGCGTCAAGAGGACGCAATGCAACACCATCATGAGGGCAGTTCGCGCCAGCCGTTCAGACACATGTAGGGGTGTCGGCGCGTTCGACGCGACAGCAATTTCGGTCCTCGAGAGGGCGAGGCGCCTGCCGAGCCGCGTTCCGGCCGCAAGAAGACGGCTCAGCAGGAACTTCGCCCTCCCAACTCCTCGACACACACACATGTCCGTCCTACAACAAACCTGCGAAGGCATACATGGATAGCCGCGAAGCGAATTTGTCACCGCTTGTCTCCGGCGTTCGTCACTTCTGTATCTCTAGCGTAACGCTGTTGATCTTGCCCGTGTACGCAAACGGTGCTTCATACTCGCCGACTGCTCCCTTCAGATCGCTGCCGACCTGAAGGCCGTCGATGGGCATTCGAGTCAACGGACCGGAGACCTTGCCTCGGGCAAACGGCTCGCCATCGACATCGATAGTCACGGCTCCGTCGGCTGCGAGCGAGACCTCTATCCGTGCGGCCGCGGCCGGCAATTCGTCGTCGGCGACGACTTTGGCCAGAGTTCCAGCGTGACGTGTGGCGAATGTGAGTTGGCCTTCCTTGACGTACAAGGCGAAACCGTCCGCCGATCCGCCCTGGGCTAAGATCACGCCGTCTGTTGCCGTTTTGGCGATGTCGGCCGTTACGGTAAATGCTCTGCCTTCGAGGAAAGGAGCCTTTTCTCGCGGCAGGTCGTCGCCGGATTTCAGGTCGAATCGCTTCTGTTTCTTGTCGTATTTCACGGCCTTGTCTTTTCCACGCCATGCGCCGAGCGGCAGCACATGTGCCCGTTCGGCATAGGCCTCCCACTTGGCGGCCAGTTCCTTCGCCAGTTCGGGCTGTTCGGCGGCCAGATCGTGCATCTCGGTCCGGTCGGCATTCATGTCGTACAGTTCCCAAGGTTGGTTCTCCTTGGCGACCAACTTCCATTTGCCATCGCGTACCGCGCGATTGCCTTCGTGTTCCCAGAAGATCGGATTTGGTCGATCGAGCGACTTCCCACGAAAGGCCGAGGCTAGGCTGACGCCTTCCATTGGTTGGATCTTCTGTTCGTCGACTTCTGTGGGGTACACGGCATCCGAGACATCCACGCAGGTAGCCATCAGGTCAATCAAGTGGCCTGACTGGTGATCCAACTCGCCGCGGCGTTTGATAACGGCCGGCCAGTGGGCAATCAACGGTGTGGCAACGCCGCCTTCGTGGACGAAGTGTTTGTACTCACGGAATGGCGTATTGCTGACATTGGCCCAGTTGATGCCGTAGGCGATGTAAGTGTCTTCCGGTCCCGGCATGATATTGGGGCCCTTCAACGTCGGCACGCCGGCGCGGTTTTGTGCGGGAATCACGTCTAATCGGATTGCATCGTCGGCGATTTTGGGCAACGACGGTTCGACAGGCCGCTTCCAGTCGCCTCCGCGGCCGACGCCTTCCTGGCATCCGCCATTGTCCTGCAGGAACATAATCAGCGTGGTATCTAAGCGACCTTGCTGGGACAGCGCGTCGACGATGCGGCCGATACCCTGGTCCATGTTGTCGATCATCGCCGCGTACACTTCCATGTTGCGGGCTTCCCATTCCTTGTGCTCGAATTCATCCCATTGGCCGACTTGTGGCGTAAGGTCCCAGTTCGAATCGACCAACCCCATTTTCTTCACGCGCTCGAAGCGAGCTTGGCGGATCGGTCCGTACCCGGCGTCGTACTTGCCGTTGTACTTGGCGATGTCCTTTTCCAACGCGTGCATCGGCCAATGGGCGCACGTGTACGCCACGTACATGAAGAACGGTTTTTCAGCCGGTTGTTTTTGGCAGTGTTCGTTGATGAATCGAACGGCGTGGTCGCTGATGGCGTCGGTGTAGTAGTACTCGTCGGTCTGATACTCCGGGTCGGCAAACGGCGAGATATTGGTGTTGTCCCGCGTCAACGTGCCGGGATCAAAGAAACTGCCCGCGCCAGTAATGGTGCCGTAAAACCGGTCGAAGCCGCGTTGAAGTGGCCAATTGTCCTTTGGCCCTTCGGGATCCGTGGTCTTAGTCACATGCCACTTGCCCACGCCGTACGTGCTGTAGCCCGCAGGCTGCAACGCCTCGGCGATCGTGACACAGCGGCGATTCAAGTCGCCGCGATAGCCATCGTATCCGCGATCCGTCATCATCCAGCCAATACCAGCCTGATGCGGATACAGCCCCGTGAGCAAGGACGCTCGCGTCGGACAGCAACGTCCCGTGTTATAGAACTGCGTGAATCGCAGGCCGTTCGCGGCCAACCGATCCAGTGTGGGCGTATTGATCTCGCCGCCGTAGCAGCCCAAGTCCGAAAACCCCATGTCGTCTGACATAATGATAATCACATTGGGACGCTCGGCTGCAGGCAAGAAGCATGCGGTAAGGGCAACAAACGTAACGGCCATCATTTGGCAGCAAGAACTCCGAAGTCCAGGTTGCATGATTCTCTCCGTGGCAATGATTCTGTGCGAAATGCAAAGGCACAAATCGCGATACGAGACGCCCGCCATGGTGTCAGGTTGACGGGCTGCGTGCAAGACCCGAGGCGGCTGCGGGCCGTTCGGGACTTTCGAGCGGAGTCCTACTTCATCCTGCGGTGGCGCGCAGGATGAGGAGAAGTCGACTGTAAGGCGTCAATTAGCCCTCCCGTCTCAGCGTCGTTCGGAGTGACCGAAC
>CAZUAH010000076.1:0-38798 GCA_964617665.1 uncultured Pirellulaceae bacterium | reverse complement strand
GTATAGACAAGCGTGTATCCTTTTCGGATCAAATCGCCTGCCACGTCGACCGTCCATTTGCCGTCATCGCCTTCTAGGTATAGGGTGCCAAGCAAGCGGCCTTCGTCATCGATACCCTTCTCCGAAATTTCCAACCGGGCGTCCTGATCGACCGTGAGGCCCTTTAGGTAATTGAAACAGATCCGGCCATATTCCGACAATGACGGATCGCTGACAGTTGGGTTGAATGATTGGATGCCGAGTAGCCGCAGGACCGTTTTGGCTCCGTCGGAATTGGCGATCAGCAGCTCGTCCCCGTCGATGACGTCGATAATGCGTACCGTTTCGTTTGTCGTAAATCGCTCTGGGGCACTGGCGCCGATTGCGCTTTTGAAGCGAAGCGCGCCGACAAGAAAAAAGGCCCCCGCGGAAAAAAGCAGAAGCGTAACGAGGCTAAGGTGGTGCCTGTAGAGAGCGCAAACGAGCTTGTGTCTTGTTGCGGAAACTTCTCGAGCCATAGGAGGCGTTTCCTCTGCTGGTGCCCAAAGTGAAATGTCCGACTCACTGGTCGGACCCAACCACGACCGGTACCGTGAAGCCTGGCTCACGGGGCCATCGTGTCTTTCCGCTTTCAAACAGATGAAGCCTTCCCGTCTTCCGCCGTAGCGGCCGGAAACGGGATCACTCAGCACACGGTACGGGCGCACAATGGATTCTTTCGTTTCGCCCCGTCGGGAATGATTTTATCGTTGTATCAGGTGGCCATTCAAGACCGTATCCCAGAAGCTTTTGACGTCCTCGCGCTGACTCGCAAGGGGCTGATGGATGTATGAGGTATGCTCTTGAAGACGCATCTCCTGTCATCTGGCGTGTTTCTCGCCCAAGTTCCCTGCTAATTGCCTGGGCTGGCATGTAGTAGTATGCTATCTTACCGGTTCATTTCTGACCAATTCGATGAGAAGTGGTCTTGGTGGTTGAGGCAACGTTCAGCACTTTGGCAGGCGCGGGGGCGTTGATGCCACACGCGTCTTTGGCTTGGTTCTGTGATACGGCGAGAGACAACGTTGGATACAGCAACGAGTACGCGAGAGAGCTTCTGTGAGATCGTCGAGTCGCTCCGAATGGACTCGCCCGCTTTCGTGTTTGACATGGCGGAGATCATTCGCACGGCCGAGCGCATGCATGCGGTGACCCGCGAGGCTTCCTGCGACCTATGCTATTCGCTCAAGGCATGCTCGGTGCCCTCCGTACTCAAGCAACTGGCTCCGCGCGTCGAAGGCTTCTCTTGCAGCTCGCCGTTCGAGGTCTTGTTAGCCGACGAAATGCGAGCGGCGCGTCAGTCGCTGCATTTCACCAGCCCTTGCATACGGCCCGACGACATCGAGCTGATTCTGGAAACCTGCGACTATGTTGTGTTCAACTCGCTGAGCCAGTGGAGACGGTTCCGCCCGGCGGGCAAGCGGCAGGTGGCCTGTGGAATTCGTGTCAATCCCGAGCTCTCGTTGGTAGAGGATGATCGATACAATCCTTGCCGGCTCGGCTCGAAGCTGGGCGTGCCTATGTCAGAGCTGCGCAGTGCGCACAATGGAAACGGAACGACATTGAAGGACGTTTCCGGAGTCCACGTGCACACGAATTGTGATTCGGAGGACTTCGGGCAGCTTCTGGCCACCGTCCAGCGGATGGATGAGCGAATCCCGGAAACTCTCGACCGAGCTCGGTGGGTCAACCTCGGGGGCGGTTATCTGTTCGAGGAGGACCTGGACTATCGTCCGTTGTACCAGGCGGTCGACTTGCTGGCGCGTAAATACGGGCTTGGCGTATTCATCGAGCCAGGCGCGGCGACCGTGCGAAGCGCTGGATTTCTCGTGGCGACCGTATCGGACCTATTCGAGCGCGACGGGCGTCGCATTGCGGTGCTGGATGTCAGTGTGAATCATCTCCCAGAATCGTACGAATACAATTACAAAGTGGACGTAACCAGCGAGGTTGATGACGGCGAGCACACGTACACGTTGGCCGGTTCATCCTGCCTGGCCGGAGACTTGTTCGGCGAATACACTTTCGATGCACCGTTGCGCGTCGGACAAAGGCTTGTTTTCGAGGACGTCGGCGCCTACTCGCTTGTGAGAGCACACCGGTTCAATGGGATCAACCTGCCGAGCGTTTACGAGTACGGGTGTGACGGGCAACTACGCCTAAGAAAGGCGTTTGACTACGACGATTATTTGTCAGGATGCGGCGGAGACGCGTATGCTGTTGACTGAAAAAGAAGTGTTCATCCCAGTCATCCCGAACCATGTCGGGTTACTTGCGCACCTATCGGGTGCTGTGCTGGCCGAACTGGGACCGGGCGAGATCCCCGTCCGATTTGTGGTCACACGCACGACATCCGACGGCTATTTCTGCGAGTTGGGTACGCTGAGTGACGCGGGCGCCTTTGGGGACGTGAGGCCGGATTCCATCTTCGGGTTTCGTCGGCGACGTTACGAGCACGCCGATCGTTTCAATGCCGCGTTGTTGATTCCTACGGGAATCGGCGCCCGCTTGGGGGGCCATTCCGGCGACGCGGGCGCCGTGGCGCGACTGTTGGCCAGCGCCTGCGACACGCTGATCACGCATCCGAACGTTGTCAACGCATCGGATATCAACGAACTGCCGGAGAACGGATTGTATGTCGAGGGCAGCGTGATATCGCGGCTGCTCAATGGCAGTGTTGGCCTGCACCCGGTACGTGCGAACCGCGTGATGACGGTGATCGACGACCACGAAGATCCGTTTTTCACCGAGGCAGTCATCAATTCCGTTTCGGCGGCGCGGGCAACCATGGGAATCGATTGCCCGGTTGTGGTGAGGATGCATGACAAAATCCTGATGCGATCGCTGTATTCCCGATCTGGACGGGCCGTTGGACGGGTCGAGCATCTTCAACGGCTGTTCCGAGTGTTGCATGAACGCCGAAGCCAATACGACGCGGTCGCCATTTCTTCATTGGTCCTGCTTCCTCTAAGCTTCTACACCGAGTATTTCTGTGACGAAGCGAATGACATGATCAATCCGTGGGGCGGCGTTGAGGCTATGTTGACCCATGCAGTTTCACTGCTGTTCGACGTGCCCTCGGCGCATTCGCCCATGGATGCGTCGAAGGAGGCATTGAACACCAACCTGGGAATCGTTGACCCGAGGAAATCGGCGGAGGCCGTATCGACGACGCACCTGCATTGTATACTTCGGGGACTTCACAGGAGCCCGCGTCTGGTACCCGATGCGCCCATCCACGGGTCGACGGGAGTCTTGACGGCGGCCGATGTATCATGTCTGGTGATCCCTGACGGTTGCGTGGGGTTGCCCACCCTTGCGGCGCTGGAACAGGGCATACCTGTGATCGCCGTTAGGGAGAACAAGAATTGCATGCAAAATGATCTGACGGCATTACCGTTTGCACCGGGCAAACTAATAATCGTGGAGAACTATCTTGAAGCCGCGGGCGTGATGACCGCAATGCGTGCCGGCGTGGCCGTGGAAACCGTGCGCCGTCCGATTCGACATACGATTGTGTCGTCGGTGGGCATGGGAAACCTAACGTGCGAAAACGATGGACTCGAAGACGCCTCCAACATGGAAGACGACGCCCCAGCATTGGAGACAAGCTTGGAATCGTTTCAGCAGCACGATCTGTGATAGTGCTGCCAATTTGTCAGACGTTCCGTTCGGGACGACCGTTTGAGAATCCGAGGCGAACGGGTCCCGTACAGGTTCAATGAGTTGTTGCGTGAATTCTAGTTCGTTACAGCCTTTTCTTTGGTGGGTGGAGTCATGAAAAGAAGCAGAAGATCCAAACCGTTCTTCCTGGCTGCAGGTGTGGCAACGGCGTCCGCGGTCGCTGGCTGCGGAGGCAACCCGTCGGCCGGTGAGATGGGGCACATCAACATGGATGCTGTCAAAGAAGCGTTTGAGAAGAACCCGAGCGTGGAAGACTTCGAAAAACGTGTGAACGAAATCTTCGAAGGGGATGGCTTGGTCATCTTCAATGCGAACAAGGTGGAGGGCGGATTCCAGTACGGCGCTTACGAGGATCTCGACAAGGACAAGCAGATCACCAGTTCCGACGACCGGCTCTTCACGATTACCGTCGCCAACGGCACGGCCACCCTGAAGGGCGCTGGCGTGAACTCCTACTACTCCGAGTCCTGGCCGTACGAACCCAAGGAGGAGGAAATCGCGGCGGCGAAGAAGGAGGAGGAGAACGGGGGGAGCACCGGGACGACCCACCGGCGTCACGGGTCGTCCTTTTTCATGTGGTATGCGCTGGGTCGTTGGAGCGGCGGGTACCACACACCCGCCTCGAGCTATAGCGCTATGAGCGCGAATCGGGCGTCGTACCGAGGTTCCAGTGCGTACGCCTCCCAGGTCAAAACCAACTCGGCCTACCAAACAAGCGCCGCCAAACGCTACGGTGCCGGTTTCCGCAGTGCGTCCAGCCAGGTCTCATCCTCGCGCACTAGCCGTATCTCTTCGACGCGCAGCTCCGGTGTTCGTAGTTCCGGCGGCGGATCATTCCGAGGTAGCAGCGGCTTTGGAGTCTAGGATGGATTTCTCACAGGAGAGCCTAAGGTTTGCCAAGGACATGCCGGGAGCTGACACGGCTTTTCAGCCCCCGGATCTGGCGGACTACGAGAAGGACGCCTGGGACATTCGCATTTCAATTGGCGATGCGCCGCTGGAGGAAGCGTTCTACATCGAGGTACAGGATCCTGATGCAGCCCAGTCGTCCATTGAAAACTTGCTGGAAAAGTACGCGCTGAACCCTAGTCGTCGAGACGAACTCGAAATCGAAGAGTATCCGGATCTTCCCTTCCTTCAGGAGGAGTTGATCCAGCTTCACACCAACCAGCGGAAGGGCCTCATAGAGCTGGAGTACTACGTCAACCACAACTCCAGCCCGGGTCCGGTTAGTATTCATCGGCCAGCGTGGCAGTACATGAGCGTCTGCACTTACCACGACCGGTCGCATGACTATCGGCTGCTGGATCTGGTAATCGTTCCGGTGGTACCCGAACTTCCGCAGCACGAGATCGATCGCAAGCTTGGGGCCTACGGGGATGTGTTCCTCCTGATGCTCTTGGATTACCATCTTTCGCAGGGAAGCACACCGGCGGAGGCGTTTCTGGATGAGTCGCCGGTGAGGGCCTACCTGAGCACGTGGCCGGACACCCAGTACGCCAAATTCGTCAACGCGATGAAAGAATTTGAACGCAACGGCTACATCCAGAAGAATGTCACTCTCGACGACACCAGCAAGCAGTCGATCGACGCCTCGGCGATTGAGATCACCAGCATGGGCCAGATAACGCTGGAGAAACTCGCCGAGGTACACCAGTCCAACGCGGACTACTACGATCAGTTCGATTCCATTTCCATCGCCCCGCCGGCTTTGGGCGTACCGGGCGGGTTCGACGCGCGGGTGCAAATGATGGAATTTGACGGACTGGAATTCGAGAAGAACGTATTAATCCAGGTGCTTTATCAGCAGCGCGACGAGCTCTTTACCCTGGGCAATTGGTACGAGGCCTTTACGAAGTTCCTGCCCTTCCAAACGGTGCGGGACGCCTTGGCCTACAAGACGAACTTCTCTGCGGAGGTCCTCACGGAGCTGAAGAAACTGGCAGGTGGCGGCACGTGAAATCGCTGACGTTGACCAATCGTTGCGGCAATGGCGACAGCTGCTCGCTCTTGGTGCCGGACGACATGGACAGTTGGCGGGTCGACGCTCTCCTGGAGTTTCTCGCAGCAGGCGCGGAACCGGCGGAAGAAGCCGGCTTCCTGCCTCAGGCGCCTGAAAACCTGCGTCTGGAGCTATTCCGCCAACTGATCGTTTTTCCCGAGTTGACCTTCAACACGCCAGTAGCTCTGCGCCAGGAAGGTCGTTTGCTGGGAAAGAACGACGAAATCGAGGTTTCCCAGGAGTTCAACCACCTCTCCATCGAGCGCGCGGAGGAAGCCGCAGCGCCGGACTGCGACAAGATCTCCGTCGCGCGGTGCAACGAACTTGCGTTTGCCGCAAACCGCCGAGAGGTCATCTCGTCGATCGACGGGATGTTCCAGCACGCAATCTACCCCATCGTGATGACGGACGGGCATGCCTTCGAGTCGTTTGAACAGCTCGTCGACGATTTCGAGAATGCTTTGGACACGACGAACAAGATACGGTTTCTCTACCGCATCGCCGAGTTGGTGCACGCGGCTCCGTTCGAGAATTTCTCCAAGGTCATCGGCGGCCGGCAGTTTCGCACCGGTTACGAGATGTGGGGCAATATGACTCAGGATTTCGGCGGCGTGTGTAGCGAGAAGACCGCGGCATTGAAGTTCGTGTGCGACGTCCTTGGCATTGAGAATCGACCCGTACTCGGTTCGGATTCGCTGATCCCGCCAGACTTCGAAGCCTCGCTGAGAGAGTACCTGCGGTCGCCGGACGAGTGCGATATGCCGGTGGACATCCACCATCATGTGCTGGAAGTGGTGATCGATGGCAAACCGTACTTGATCGACGCCACCAATGGAAATATCCCCTTGTCGTTCCTGGACAAGGAAGACGCCGACCGGCGAGTCCGCTATGGGCAGCGGGCCCGGATGGTTTACGTTGTGGACCGGCTGAAACTGTCTCGACAATCGACGTGGACGGGCGACGCCATGTTGACCTACAGCCAGTATCATGTCCCCGAACTGCATATGCAGTACGTTTTTCAGCAAGGGCTGGGCCTGCACATTTCTCGCGACCTATTCATCGGCGTTTACTTCGACTGGGGCGGTGAGTCTTCGGCACTCAGGCAAAACTACTACAGCGCCCGTGCCAGACGGCGCCGATTTCCCTACCCCCGCTTCATCCACAGTGAGAATCTCCATTCGGTACCCGACGCGGCTCTGGAGGACCTCCTACGGAGAGCTCTGGCGGCACTGCGGTACCAATACACCAACGCGCACTACACGGGTGATTTCACCTTCGTACTCCAACCCCTGAAGCCCAACTACTGGGTTCGGCCTCGCGTCAGTTCGTCCGTTAGACGGCTGCTCTGGGAGCAACCGGACGCTGCCCCAGAACTCGCCATGCGTTAGAGCGCGGGCTGGCCCGTCTCTCCAGTGTGAATCCGGATCGTGTCGGTCAGATCGGTGCGGTTTCACGGGTGAAGCACAGTCCCTCAGGGCTCGGCCAGAAACATGGGCGGTTTGATTCGGATTTTCCTCATTCGCTACCTGTTTGTCTTTCTGACCGATCCTCCCAGGCGAGGCAGGGCAGTCAGTGGGAAACAAGTCGCTTGGTCAAGGTCGAGATACCCTCTCGGTAAATGGCCAGCACTCGTTCGCGTTCTTGTTCGCCGGCAAAGACAGCCTTCTCCTGGATGGCCCGGATGGACTCGTGCATATCGGCGATCAGCTCTTTGGCGACGTCAGGTTTGAAGACGTTCTTTTTGGCCAATTCAATGTAGACGGCGCTGGTATGGCCAAAGACCGAGCCGCCTAACTCGTTCTTCTGCTGGGAGTTGACGCGCAGTGCTATCCAACCGGACTCGTTAGCTTGAAGCGGGTACGTTAGTTCTGCCTCGAAGTGCCCGTCGACCGGCGAACTTGCCTTGCTGGCCACAACGCTGCCATTGTGGACGACTTCGATCCTCTCGAAGTTGCAGCGGCCAATTGCCCGCCCTCGGATCCTTAGCTGTTTGGGCTGCGCCAGTCGGATGACATCGCCCGGTCTGCACCCGTCGACCTGCAACTCCAACAATGGGCCGTTGGTGATGAAGGACCTGCCTGCCCGGAGTGCCTCGAGCCATCGCGGAATGGTCAGCGGCTGCGGCACCTCGACGAACACGCGGGAAAAATCGAACATAAACCAATCGGTCCCGGTCGAAAACGGCACGCGCAGGCCGATGTTCATGAAGCGGTAGTACGTATCTTCATAGGTGCCTTGAGTGCCGCCGTCAAAGATATTGTGCGCGTGCAGCGTGCCGGCCAGCCATTCGGGAACGTCCTGCGTGCCAAAGGCGTTATGGCACCAAACGACGGTCGCCCCGTCATCGCGTGCCTTGTCGATGGCGAAGCGTAAAGAGGGTGAATCGGTGCCTTCTCCCATGATGCCCGGTCCGATGCTGACGGGTCGAATCAGCTTGTCGATGTCCAGAAACATCACATGCCCGTACCCTTCGCCGCCCGGACCGAAATTGTGACGGTGTTCTTCGGCATAGCCAAACGTTGTGTCATGCCAGGATAACTTCTGCAAATCCTCTTTCGTGTAAGTGTTGGAGATGTAACCCCGTTCCGCCTTGACGCGTCGCAGGTAGGAAACGAACACCAGTTGCAGCTCATCCGCTCGCGAGACATACCGCAGATACTGGTCGGCTTGCTCGCGGTTGATCGACATCAGATGCAAGTGAGTGTTTCCGTTGTGCCAGTCTCCAGACGCTGCATCGTAGAAACGCACAAGCGGCAGCGTCACTTCGCTGGCCGCTTGGCCGGATAGATCAACCGCTTTTCGCGTTAGTTCGGTCTCCAAACCGGCGAGCACTTCGATCGTCAACTGCTTTCGCGGCACCGAGACGGTTGCTGATTCAAGCAGAACGTGCCACTGTTTGGCTTGGTGCTTCTGACGCAAACCAATGCCGCGATTCAACAGACCTTCAAGCGGCAGGGCATGGCCTTCGCCGGTGGTAATCCGCACCAAGCCGGCCCGTGGCTTCTCCGTCGTCGAGTCGACCAACTTCAACGTAAGCCGACAGGTCGATTCGTCATCGGCTTTCGAGTCGGCTCCTGTCGGACGAAGCGTCACGGGATATTTCGGTGCGGTATGGTCGTGCGCCGACACACACCTGATTCCAAGGCCAGCGACAACGAGAGGCAACAGTACGACGGCAAGTCTTCGTACTGCCGAGTGAATTACCGCCGAAAACGGTTTTGATTTCCGTTTGCTGCACATCATCTCTCTCTCTTTCTAAACTCAATGTAAACGCGGTAGTACTATTCGTCGTCTCGGGGCGTAAGTATGGAAACCGCGAACGATACATGGTCTAATCTTCAGCATGATTGCGGTGATCGTTGTCAGGCGGTCTCAGATCCGCTGACTCGCTTCATCACTCCGAAAGTCTGGCAAGGTGTTGCAGGATGACAGAGTATTCTACAAGTGGTGAATGGCTGAAGAAATCAGACGGCGTTCAATTTGCCTCTCGTTCTCGATTTCCGGCGGCGGAAGATTCAGGACGTACAGAAGTCTCGCGTCGGCGCCTACTGATGGACGTGGGCCGCGCGGCGGCCAGCCTGCCGCTTAGCATGTTGCCTTGGTGCATGGCGGCGACACTGGCAGACGACGCCGACCCACGCCGCGCGATGGCTGATGAAATCGAACGGATCCTTCTGGAGAGAATCCTCGCGGCCTGGTATCCCCGCTGTGTGGACAACGAGCATGGCGGTTTCCATGAGAGCTTTGCCGAAGACTGGACGCGTGGGCCGGCCAAATCGAAGTTCCTGGTTTTTCAGGCACGCATGACGTGGGTCCCGGCGGCGGTAGCTCTAGCGTATCCGCAACATCGAAAGCGGTACCTGGAGTACGTACGACACGGTCTGAAACTCCTTGCCGAGAATCTCTGGGATTCCACGAACGGCGGCTTTGTCGATCGGACGGATGCAGCAGGAAAACCCGATCGGCAACTGATGCCGTGGAAACAGATGTACAGTCTCGCGTTCGGCATCTACGCTGCCGCGGGCGCGTACGAGGCAACGGGCGACGGCCAAGCATTGGACTTGGCCAAAGCGGCGTTCCGGTGGATAGATCGCCATGCCCACGATTCCGAACACGGCGGCTACTTCGAGCACCTTACGGCCGAAGGCCGACCGGTGGCGTTGGATGTCCCAAACGAACCGCTTGGCAAAGGATTGCCGCTGATCGGACATGTCGGGCACAAGTCCATGAACGCTCACATCCATGTACTGGAAGCGCTGATCGCTCTGCGGCGAGTTTGGGACGACGCTCGCCTGACGGAGCGTCTCGACGAGGTCTTTCAGATCGTTCGCGACAAGATAGCCATGCCCGGCGGGCATCTGGCGATGTTCTGCTCGCGCGATTTCACTCCGGTGGACGAACGGAGTTCGTTCGGTCACGAATTGGAGACCGCCTATCTACTTCTTGAAGCGACGGAATTGCTTGACCGCGACGACGATCAGAAGACTCGCCAGAAAGCGTTGGAACTCGTCGACCATTCCCTGCGTTGGGGTTGGGATCAGGCAAACGGCGGTTTCTACGACGAAGGCCCACCGACGGGACCTCCGACGCGAACGTCAAAGGTCTGGTGGGTCCAACCCGAAGGCATGAACGGGTTACTCACCGCCGCGCGCATCGCGGGCGATGACGCGTCCCGATATGAAAAACGATTTGCCAGAACTTGGCAGTTCTTTCGCGACCACATGGCGGACCGCAAGCACGGCGGCTGTTTCGATTCCGTCTCGCCAGAGGGTAACCCGTTGCCAGGCAGACGTCACAAAGCCACGCAATGGAAAACGGCCTACCACGTAACGCGAGCTATGTTGTCCGCGATCCACCGACTGAGGAACGCATAGGACGGAAAGTGATCACCACATAGTTCAGGAGCAAGAGAATGAGACAGTTCATGGTCCTTGGCGTGTTTCTCTCGTTGCACTTCGCAGTACGTGCCGATGAAGACCTGGAAATTGCGAAGAATGGCAAGAGCGACTACGTCATTTGCCTGGCCGCTTCGGCGACACCAGTGGAACAGACTGCAGCCAAGGAGTTGCAGGATCATCTTGAAAAGGTCACCGGCGCGAAACTGGAGATTCGGGCGGAAAACGAAGTGCCTACCGAGGCGAAGCAAATCGTCGTGGGGCAGTCGTCGCGGATGAGGTCGCTGGCACCACAAGTGGATGTGGAGAAACTTGGCCACGATGGGATTGTTGTCAAGACCGTTGGTCGAAACGTCATCCTCGTCGGGCGTCCGCTGCGAGGGACACTTTACGCCGTCTATACGTTTCTGGAAGACGTCGTCGGCTGCCGATGGTGGTCGTCAACGGAGTCGTCTCTCCCGCGAAAACCGACGTTGGCGATTCCCAAACTGGATATCGCGTACGCACCGAAGCTCCAATCCCGCGAGGCATTCTATCGCGATGCATTCAATTCGGTGTTTGCCGCGCGTCTGAAGCTGAACGGTCATCATCACCGCATACCGCCCGAGTACGGCAGCCACTACTGGTTCAGCGGATTCGTACACACGTTCTTCCCGCTGCTGCCCCCCGGCAAATACTTCGCCGAGCATCCCGAGTGGTACAGCGAGATCAATGGAAAACGCATCGCGGAACGATCGCAGCTTTGCCTGACCAACGAAGAGATGCGTCAGGAGTTGGTTCGCAACGCGCTGGCCCGATTGCGCAAGGATCCACAAGCCAAGTTCATTTCCATCAGCCAGAACGATTGGCATGGCCAATGCCAGTGTGAACGGTGTCGAGCGATCGAGCAGGAAGAGGGGTCATCCTCCGGCCCGCTGATTCGCTTCGTCAATGCGGTGGCGGAAGACATCGAGAAGGAATTCCCGGACGTGATGGTCGAAACGCTCGCCTACCAGTACACGCGCAAGCCGCCGCTGAAAGCCAAGCCCAGACACAACGTCGTGATCCGACTGTGTTCGATCGAATGCTCCTTCGTCCAACCGCTTGCCAGCGGCGAGCAGAACGAGAAGTTTCGCGCCGATATCGAAGGCTGGAGCAGCATTGCTCCGCACTTGTTCGTGTGGAACTACGTTACGAACTTCAGCAACTACATTCTGCCACACCCCAACATGCGAGTGCTTGCGCCAAATCTTCGATTCTTCGTCGACAACAATGTCATCGGGCTATTTGAACAAGGCGACTCGACCTGCTCGATCGGCGATTTCGTTCGCCTTCGTGCCTGGGTCCTGGCGCACTTGATGTGGAAGCCGGACTTGGACGAAAATGTGTTGAAAAAGGAATTCATGGACGGCTACTACGGTGCAGCCGCCCCGCACTTGATGGCCTATCTCGATTCGATGCACAACGCGGCCGAACGATCGGGTGTATACCTGCGGTGCTTCATGAACGACACGGCCGGCTGGCTGACGCTCGATGACTTGAATCAGGCGATGCGTCTGTTCGAGAAGGCCGCCCAAGCTGTCGCCGACGATCCGGTGCTTGCGGAGCGAGTTCGCCGAGAGCGTTTGCCGTTGGACCACGTGTGGCTGAAACGCTACCACGCGTTGAAGCTGTCCGCCAGGTTGACGGGAAGTGAATTTCTTGGCCCAAAGGATCCCGCAGCAGCTTGCGACGAGTTCATCCGACTGGCCAACCAATTCGACGCTCGCACCTACCGCGAACGGCACCAGTTCAAGGAATACGAAGAAAACCTTCGACGCCGTTTTCGTCCGGCCGGCCCACCGCCCGCGCAATGCGAGGGCCTTGACGAAGACGAATGGATCGACTTCCAGGACAACCAGTTCGGTTTGTCGTACAGGAAAGATTGGGTCAAAACGGCCGACGACGCAAACGCCTCGGACGGCAAAGCAGCACGAATGCCTGGCGATCACTACGAATGGGCTGTGCAGTACCGTTTGACCGACGACGTCAAGCAAGGCAATCCGTGGCACTGTTACGTCGCGGCTCGATGCGAAGCCACGGCCGCCAGCGGCACGGCCATGACCATGGGCATCTATGACACGAGGGCCAAGAAGGGCGTAAGCCATCGAAAGATCTCCGTCGAACAGTCGGCCGGTGCCACATATCGTGTGTTCGACCTGGGCAGCCATGATTTGGACGGAGGAATGTACATCTGGGTCGCTCCGCCCAAACGCCCCGGCGACGTGACGGCCGTCTACGTAGACCGCATTTTCTTGATGCGAGATGAGTGAGGTGCGTGGCGGCGCGGCCTGGGAAGTACATCCGTATGCATCGAATGAGCCAACACAACCCTAACGCGATCGTTTTCGCAGCCGGCATCCTCGTTTAACGCCCGGCTGCAGAACGGGCCGGTCGATGTCGAGCGAAATCAGCGACTATAGTGTCTCTGCCCAACAGACCGTACCCGCACTCGGCCGTCCCGATTTCCAAGCGGATTTGGTGATCAGCGAGGCCACCTACGGCGAGCGTCTGCACGAGGATCGCAATGCCGCGGAAGAAAGGCTGTTGGGTCAAATTCGTGAGGTGATCGAGCGCGGCGGCCGTGTGTTGATCCCGGCTTTTGCCGTCGGACGAGCGCAGGAAGTATTGCTGATTCTCAAACGCGCTCAACGCAACGGGACCTTGCCGGATGTGCCTGTGTTTGTAGACGGCATGGTACGTGCCGTTTGCGGGGTGTATGGAAGCCACGAGCCTTATGTCTCCCGATATCTCGTCCATGAAATCCGCCGTTCGCCGCACGCCTTCTACACCGACACTATCCAGCCGGTCTCGCGGCCGGGGGATCGCCAGCGAGTCCTTGCCACGACCCCGAGCATCATCGTGGCTTCCAGCGGCATGCTCTCGGGAGGCGCGTCGCTTGCCTATGCCCAAGAGCTAGCCAGGAACGCGAACGATGCCATCTTCTTGACGGGCTATCAGGACGAAGAATCCCCGGGCCGGGCCTTGCTGGAGCTTGCACGGACGGAAGAGCCCAAAGAACTGAAACTTGGACAGGCCACTGTCCCAGTTGCTTGTTCGTTCGGTACGTACGGACTGTCGGCACATGCCGACCGCATGCAAATGGTCTCCTTTATCGAAGCCTTAAATCCACGCACCGTCGTGCTGGTGCATGGAGACGCCAGCGCCAAGGATGCACTTGCGCAGAGCCTGCGGTGCGCGGACGTGATCCCGGCCCGAGACGGGTCTGCCGTTAGCCGCGAGTACTCGCCGCGCGGTCGAAATGGCGGTAAACCGTCGCTTGCGGCACCGTCGGCAGCGGAGTTGGACATCGAGCGGGCGCGACACTTGCTGGGGCCTGCCGGCTCCACGCCTTTGCGGGCGGCGGCGGTGGCTGAAGCATGGTTCGGCCAAGCCGTCGACCGAGCTACCGCCGAGCGATTGGCACGCGTGTTCGAATCGGTTGGTCTCGTGCGCAGGGACGATCATCGCCGCGATCGCCTGTGGGTACTCGCTCCGAAAGACACGGATTTGTTTCCCGAGGAGGCCGAGCTGGAGGAACAACTCAAACGCGACAATCCCAAGGGGCGTTTGCTGGAATTCTGCATGCGTCTGCGGATTGATCCTCCGCAAACGGAAGTGGAGCCTCGCGGTCCGTACTACCAAGCCAATATGTCACTGTGCTATCAAGGCGAGAGCCTCGCCGGCGGGCCCTGCAAAGCGGCTTCCAAGAGAGTTGCCGAACAACTAGCTGCGCAGGCCCTTCTGGAACTGGTGTCGATACGTGCCTCGGCGGAAGATGCCCTGCATGTTGGCAAAGACGACGTAATGCGTCTGCAAACTGCCAACCCCAAGGGGCGACTTCTGGAATGGTGTGCTCAGAAAAAATGGCCGGTACCACAGTTCGAACAGCGGGCGGATCCCAATGGATATCGGGTCCGCGGGCTCTTGACCGCAGACAACGACGAAGACATTGTCTCGACTTGGTACAGCGCGACGTTACGGAAAGCCGCGGAACAGGCTGCTGCGGAGGCTATTCTGGAGGTCCTTCAACTCAGGCCGACATCCGACCAGCAGCGTGTTTCGTCCGAACCCCCGGCGCAGAAACCGTGTGACCGCAACGCGGCAATGCTGCTTAACGAACTCAAGCAGGCCACAGTGTTGCGCGATGTCGGCTACAAGGTAATCCAACAGGAAGGTCCAAGCCACCAGCCGGTATTCTCGATGGTCGCGTGGGCCACAACCGATGACGGGCGGACTTGGTCGACAGAACCTTTCAACGCTGCTTCGAAAAAGGCAGCCCAACGAGCGGCCGCCGAGAAGCTGTTAGACATCCTGGTGGAACAAGGGATCACGCGACTATAAGTCTCACCGAGTTCGTTCCCGGCCATCATGCCTTTGTGGTTTTCCATTTTCCGTTCGTGAAATCGGGAATCTCCTGCACGGTGCCGCCCTCTGCGATCGACTTGCCTGAGAGCGGAATGATCGAACTCCAGGCGGCTGCATCATACACGTCCACGGGTGCGGGTCCGCCGTTGCGGACGGTTTCCAGGAAATCGTAGATGACGAAGAAATCGGCACCGCCGTGCCCGGACCCTTTGGCCTTCTCGGCCAGATCAGTCCATAGCTGGTGTTCGAACTCCTCGGCGTATTTCTCTTGTGGTTCCCATTTGTGCCCCTGCGACCGTCCTTCGATCCAGATGCTCTTCAATCGCGAATCGTAGCTGCCCTTGACGCCTTGCAGTGCGTGATAAGGACCCGATGCGGGCCGGGCCGAGTACATATCGAAACGCTGGTCGATCAGCACGCCCTTGGCTGTGCGAATCAACACGTTGGTTGAATCGGCTAATTTGAATTTGACTTTCCGGGCTGGGTGATCAGCGGGGAAACGTTTGGCCACATAGCCCTCGATTGAATCACGACGGCTCTCCATCGCCACGAGCGAAACCAGACGGTCGCCGCGGTTGATGCCCATGCATTTGGCGATGGGCCCCAGGTCGTGGGTCGGATAGAGGTTTCCGCCGTAGTCGCGGGCCATCTCGCCGCGCCAAGTCAATTCGCCTCGGGCACCGAATGCTAGGCCTCGACAATCGTGCACATAACCGCACTCGGCATAAGTGATGTCGCCGAACAGGCCCTCTTCCGCCATCTTGCGGACCATTAGCATGTGAGACCAGTAACAGCAGTTTTCCGACATCATGTAGATCCGCCCGGTCTCCTCTTTGGCGCGGACCAGCCCCCAGCACTCATCCAGCGTCATGGCAGCAGCTACCTCGCACAGCACGTCTTTGCCCGCTCGCATCGCGGCGATGCAAATCTCGGCGTGTACTTGCATGCCCGTGCCGCAGATGATCGCGTCCAAGTCGTCGCGTTCGAGCATCCGCAGGTAATCCTTCGGACCTTTGGAGTATCCTTCGGGCTTTCGCCCGCGCATCTGTTCCACGATGCCGCTTGCGCGATTCAGGTTAGGCTCCTTGATATCACAGAGCGCGGGTACTTCCACACCCGCATTCAGCGCGAGCCGCAACAAGTGCGTACCTCGGCCCCCAACACCGACGACCCCGATCCGGATCGGTTTGGGCGTCGGTTGCGCGATCACGGCCGGAGTAACGCCGGCCGCCAACCCGGCTGCCGCCCCGATACGCAGGACGTCGCGACGATGGATCTTTGTGTTCATGGGGGTCTCCGTTGTCTGTAGAGTCTTGGAGTGGTGATCCGAAGGAGAGGAAGAACGGACTGTCGCGAAACAGTCTCCAGGAGCCGCATTCTACCATCAGCGCAGGGCAAACAACATCAAGAGCTACACAGTTTTACGCGACCCGCACGGGCTTCAAACTGCCGGAAACCTACAATTCGGCCGTACGATGGGCCTCCGAGCCCGTCGATTCTTCTGGGGCGTCCTGTTTCGACGGCCTCGGAGGGCCATCGTACGAATTTGAAGACACGGGCTTAGCTCGGCGGAGCGTCGCATTGGCCCCAAGGCATTGGCATGGTTGGGGGTGTCGCGTGGTGGTCCTTGCGTTGGTCTTTCGGGCGACCGTGGAACCATGGGATCAGTCGCGCCAGTTGCTTCACCGCTTCCTCATACACCTCTCGGCCTTTCTCCGCGGTGGCCAGTTCCGCGTCGCCCAGCACCCCCGTTTCGCTATAGCTGCTGGTCCACGAGACAACCGTGGCCGGTCCCTGGGCGAAAAGGTCTATCCATTGGAAAGGACTGTCCTCGTCATTGAAACTGATCGTACCGCTCTCGATCTTGTCTTTGCGTACGTCGTCGCCATTGAGGTGCAGATACAACGAGGTTTCCAGTTCGCACGCGTGGGCACATCCACCGGGAAACTTGCTCTGCCTCCAACGAGGCATGAACTCCTTGTCGACCGTCAACAGGTTCCACCAGCCGCACAGAATGCACTCGGCGTCGGTCTCCAGATTCGTGCGTCGTGCCACCAAATCCAGGTTGGGCATGTTGGAACCGTGCCCGTTCAACAATATGATCTTCTTGAAGCCGTGATACGCCAATGACTTGGTGATGTCGAGCACGGCATGTATGAAGTGCTCGAAGTGGTTGTTGATCGTCCCCGGAAAGTCCATAACATGGCCCGTGTACCCATAGGAAACCGGCGGCAGCACCAACACTTTGTCCGCAACCTGTCGTCCCGCACCGAGCGCGATAGAGGTCGGGCAGACCACGTCGACGTCCAGGGGCAAATGCGGTCCATGTTGTTCGATCGCCCCGCACGGAAGAACGCAGACCTGTTTCATCTCGATGGCCTCGCTGATCTCGGGCCAAGTCAGCTTTTCGTAACGGTATTCAGTCGCGGCACGTGTTGTCATCAGATCCTCCTCGGCGTTGGGTATTGCGGAGTCGGGAAAACGGTTCGGACTCATTCTACCGCAGGAGCACGGCTTGTCATCCGTGTTGCGTAGATCGAAATGATGGAACACTCGAACAATCACACTTCGTCCGCACGCTACGTCGTGATTCTCTTTGCAGTCGTGCTGGCTGTGATTACGTACGTGCAACGCACCGCGATCGCTCAAGCCGCACCAACGATCCAGGAAGACTTGAGGTTGACCGAGGTCCAGATGGGCTGGGTCTTCTCGGCCTTCGGATGGATGTACGCACTGTGTCAAATCCCCGGCGGTTTCCCCGGAGACCGTTGGGGCGCGCGGAAAGTCCTGGCGGCCATCGTAGTCGCGTGGTCCTTGTTCACAGCAGCGACCGGCGCGGTGTGGAGCTTGTTCTCTTTGATCCTCTCGCGCGGGTGTTTCGGCGCGTTTCAGGCGGGATGCTTTCCCCTCATTGCACGGATGTTCGCCAATTGGCTACCGACCGACGAACGCGTCCGAGCTCAAGGAATCATGTGGCTCAGTGCGCGTTGGGGCGCCGCCTTCACACCGCTTCTGGTGCTGTTCTTCTTGGATCACTTGAACTGGCGTTTGGCTTTTTGGGCATTCGGCGTGGTCGGAGTCGTGTGGGCTGGATTCTTCTATTGGTGGTATCGCGACAATCCAAGCGAACGTGAAGAGAAAGAAGAACTGTCGGCGTCCCCGAAAAACGAAGGCCTGGAACACGAGCCGATTCCCTGGAGACAGTTCTTTGGCTCCAAAACGGTTCTGTTGCTATGCGGCCAGTACATGTGCCTGAACTTTGGATGGCAGTTCTACGCAACGTGGCTGCCCACCTACTTGCTGGAGGAGCGCGGCGTCAGTCTGGGAAAGACTGCTTTCTTGGCCGGTTTGCCGTTCTTCTTTGGCGGATTAGGGTCGCTTTGCTGCGGCGTGGTCTCGTCATCTCTGGAACGCTGGCTGGGGGACACGAAGACCGCGCGGCGCGTTTTGGCCGGATCGGGGTTTGCGGGCGCAGCGATCTGTTTTGCCTTGTCCATTCACATCAAGGACCCCGTCTGGGCGATGATCGCATTGGGCGTGGCCAGCTTTGCCAATGACCTTGTCATGCCGACCAGTTGGGCGGCTTGCATGGATGTCGGAGGAAGACTGTGCGGTACCTTGGCCGGATCCATGAACATGATGGGTGGCCTCGTCGCGGCGGCTGCACCGGTGGTGGTCGGCTACATCCTCAAGTGGACCAACGGCAATTGGGCCATTTACTTCTACCTATCGGCCGGCATCTATTTCATGGGCACGTTCTTCTGGATGTACCTGGACCCGATCACGCCCATCGACCAAGATATGGATGAACTTGCGGAAGACCACGGAAATATGACACAGGAGTAAGACATGACAGTTAAGCCAATTCCCGAGGGATATCACAGTGTGACGCCGTACTTGATCGTCAAGGGCGCCGCGGATGCACTCGATTTCTACAAGAATGCCTTCGGTGCCACCGAAATCATGCGGCTGCCAGGCCAGGAAGGAAAGGTCGTGCACGCTGAAATTCAAATCGGCGACTCGCGAATCATGCTTGCCGACGAGTGTCCGGAGATGAACGCCCTTGCGCCTCAGACACCGGGCAGTTCGGGCGTAGGAATCTGCTTGTACGTCGAAAATGTCGACGACGTGTTCTCCCAGGCAACCGCCGCCGGAGCCAAAGTGCAACGTCCGCTGACAGATCAATTCTACGGCGACCGGTCGGCGACGCTGGAAGATCCGTTCGGGCACGTCTGGACGATTGCCACTCACATCGAAGATGTGCCTCCAGACGAAATCCAACGCCGCATGGAAGAAATGATGAAGCAACGGCCCGCGGACTAAGGCAATCGTTCGGAAAAAGAGTGCCCTGGAGTACGGGGTTTCGGGCACGTACCGCTCCGGCGAGCTTCGGGTATATGGGGGAGGTTGAAATGCGAGTAGCCAATATTGCGGCCGCGCTTGCTCTGTGTATGTGCTCACACGCCGAAGCGGCAGACGAATACCGATTTGATTTCGGGCCGGCGGATTCGCCTGTCGCCGAAGGGTATGCGGGCTTGGACGCATCGGGGGCGTATTGCTCGGATCGAGGGTACGGCTGGTGCGGTGGCACGCCGCGGAACTACACGTCACCTCCGCCGCGACCGAGGCGGACCTACTGGTGGCATGCCGATCCGATTCATTTCTTTCACGAGATCACGAACGATTTCCGATGCGATGGGATCGAAAACGACAAGCCGTTCTCATTCAAGTTGGATCTGCCGAAAGGGACATACCGCGTTCAGGCAACGGTCGGCCATTTGACCGAACCGCGCTACAGTATCGACATCTACGCCAACGGCAAACTTGTCCGCAAGAAAGTGGACGCTCGTTTGTGGCTTTTCCGTGGATTGCTTCACAAGGCGTCGGGTTACTACAAGCGAGTTCGATTCACAGTTGACGTGGGCGAGGAGGGACTTGTCCTGGAATTCAAAGGCGACGATGCCGAGTTTCACCGCCTGATGCGAATCGAAAAAGCCAAGGGGCCGGACGAGCGGCCACAGTCTCGATTCAAAGGTGCGCCGCTGGGCCCAGAAATGGCACCGTTTCAGGATATCGGCGGACCGTTCAGCAAGATCAGCCTGATGGGTCTGGAAGTCTATCCGGCGAAAGAGTTGCCGCTCAAATTGAACCCCAAGACGCTGCGATTGGAGACAGGAACCGAGTTGGCCGGCGACCGTGCCGCGGAGCAAGCCGTGAAGGCGTTCAACTCGGCAGAGTATGCGAAGGCGGAAGCAGCTTTCCTCGCGATTGCCGATCCTCTTGTTCGAGGCATCGGACTGTTGGCTCTGGCGGGTCGGCCGGATTATGAAAACGAGATCGAGAACACAGAAGGCGCGGTCGCGGCTCTGCGGAAAGCGGCCACATCTGCAGGCGCCGACGGCAATGTGAGAGAATTGCTGGAGACGGCTGAGACCTTTCTTAGCGGCTTGAATGTGTTCCGATACCGCGGCGTACCGCCGAATAACGGGCCTGTTTCGACCTGGCGTGCTGCTGCCGAATTCGACCAGTTCCAGCCGGGCGACTTGGTCTACTGGAAGGCCCAAGTCCAGCAAGCCCGTTTCCTAATCATGTTGGATGCACACCAATGGTGTTGGTGCTCAGTGGAAGGCAAAAACAAACTAAAGGAAGTCGAAAAGGTCTTCCCCGACAATCGCTACGTACAGTTCTATCTCTACGGCAAACTGGCTGCGTCGGCCGATTGGGTCAGTGACGATTATCTTGCCCGCGCCAAGGACGCGCCCGAGTGGGCCGCGGGTCTCTACGCAGGATACAACCTGTTGGTCGACATATCGGAATGGTGGGCCGTGAACAAACAGCAGGCCGACGGTTCGATTGGCGGCGGTTGGGGCGACGATGTGGAACTGGTGGGCTTTTTTGGGTTCATCGCTCGCGCCAGCGAGGGTGCTTCGCCGCCTTCGATCGCATGCGTTCGCAAGTTGATGAAGGGCGTGTACGCCAGCGGGCAGATTGACGAAGTTGGCGGATTCTTCTACGGCGCCGCTGATACGGAACATACGGCCGAGTGGACGGGAAAGACGTTGCCCATGATGTTGTCAGTCGACTACGGCAACCCGCTGTGGGTCGAACGGGCGTTGCAGTCGGCCAAGCTGATGAAAGAAATCTGGATGGGCGTCAACTCGCGCGGCCATCTGCACTGGCGGTCGAATTTCCTGGGAGCCAGTGGAATCGGAGGCGGGGCCACCCAACTGGACTCCTCGATCAACTGGCGAGCCGCAAATCCTGCCGCCGCCGTTCTGCGTTTCACTAACAACCCAGCGATCAAGGAGATGGTGCTCAAGCATGCCGAGGCCCTGTATGAAGATGCCATGCGCACGGACAAGGGTAAGCCGAAGGGCATCATTCCCGGCGAGCTTGACTATGAGACGGACGAGATCGGCGGAAGAAACGTCCCGACGTGGTACGACCCAGGCGATATACCAGCAAAGGGGAACTATGGATTCGCCAAGTTCCACGGGTACCGGACGCAGATCATGTATCTGGCCCATCAATTGTCTGGCGATGAGAAGTTTCTGGAACCGATTCGGCTTGAAGCCGAATACGCCCTCAAGCACGGCGGCGACTTGACGGCCAAGATCCACAGACTCAAACCTGGATCGCCGGAATGGGTCGCGATCGTCCTGCGCAGATCTCCCGAGTTGTGGGACCAGGTTCAGTACGAGATGTCACGCAAGAAAGGCAAGGACATCCGCAAGGCCGATCGAGAGGCGATTGTCGAGAACACGATCTCTTACATCGAACAAATCCGCACCAACATGCCGTACGTCACCACCGAGGCCCTGGCCACCGACCGCGTCGGGGTACCGAACTCGTTGGCAATTCTCAATCTGCTCATGGGTTGGACTCCAACGGCCCCTGTCCCGCATTTGACCTATCGCCACGTCGGGCGCGACTTTGCCGCTGCCGTCCTAGGCGCCGATCCGACTAGCCTGACGGCGATGGCGTATATCTTCGGCTTCGATGGCGAGAAGACAAAGAAGATGGGATTCGTGCCATGGAAACTTCAGTTGGGTGCCGACTACTCGGCCGTCTGGGGACAAGACAGCAATGGCGACGATCAGATGGACAACGAAGAAGGCCGGCTGGACTTCACGCTCGCGCAGCGCGGCCAGTCGGTGGACCTCAAGCTGCACACCGGCCGGACGTACATCGTCAAGATCACACAAAGCAAACCCAGCCCGTTTGCTCCCCTGTTGGCCGATCTGGCTGTTGGCGAGGAGGATGTCGAATACCATCCCGATTGGAAACTGCTCTTCGTCACTGTTCACAACATCGGCGCAGCCGACGCAGGCGAGTACGAAGTGGTTGTGACGGAAGGAGAATCCGGCCAACGACTGCGAGCCGTCGGCAATAGCCTCGATGCACCGCTCGACCTCACGCCGAAACGCACTCGGTTCGGCTTCCGTTTCGAGCCGTCGCAGAAGGAGCACCGATTCGATGTCGTCGTCCATAGCCTGAACGATCAGCCGGAACTCACCGGCAGGAATAATGCAGTATCTGTCACATTGAACTTTGATGAATAGAGATTGGAAAGGAGAACAAGATGATCCGTATAGCCGTGGCTTACCCGAATGCCGAGGGCAAGACGTTCGACGTGGACTACTATAAGAACACGCACATGAAACTAGTCCAGGAGAAGCTCAATCCTTTGGGCCTGCTTGGCTGCGAAGTGGATGCGGGCATCGCCGGACTAGGCGATGGGCCCGCTCCGTACGCGACGATTGGTTACATGTTTTTCGAGACGCTGGAGGCATTCCAGGCGGGCTTTGCCCAAGTCGGGGCCGAACTCGTTGCCGATATCCCCAACTACACAAACATCGAGCCGATTATCCAGATCAGCGACTACGAAAAGCTGTGAATGCCGCGAAGCTATTTCGCGCCAAGACATAAAAGGCTGCCGTCTTTTGTGGTAACAAACAGGTCGTCGTACGCCGCGGCCATGCCGTCCCAGACCGGCAGGGCGTCTAACGTGCGCTCGCCGAGTACACTGCCGTTCGACGGATCGAGGGCAAGCAGGATCCCGCCGTTGTCTCCTTGAAGCGCCGCAAGGACATCGTCGGCATTATCTGGCCAGGGAACTCCGGCCAGGAGAAGGGCATTCTCGGCCAGGACCATGGCGCGAACTCGCATCGGAACGGGCATCTGCCATTCTTTCTCGAGCGCGAATCCGTTGGCCGTCGGGGTCACCGTCTTCCGCTGCTTGCGACGCTGTGCAAAGACAGAGTGTTGCGACTTGCCAACTTCAAACAGGGTCTTGTGCCAGAAAGTTGTTGGGGTCCGCCATCGCGTGGCGAACGCGGCTTTGTCGTTGTAGACGATCATCTTGGCTCGCAGGTTATGGTCAAGGATCCAACCGACACGATCGAACCCGCTGTCGTCAAGGAAACCGGGCACGGCACTCAAAGGGCTGCCGGCGTAGGGAAAGACTCTACCGGCGGGGATGTACTTCCACAGGTTCGCGCTGACATCGAGAGTATCGCAGTCGACGACGAGGTTCTTCAAGAACAGGGTACCATCGTCGTAGACGAGCAGGTCGTTGAACGCACCCATGATAGCGATGGGCTGTCCGTTTCGCTCTATCGCCCGCTCCTCGTCCAGCGAGCGATATGGGGCCGAGCGAATCACCGCACCCGTCTCAGCGTCATGGGCGTAGAAGTACAAACCACCATCCAAGTAAGAAGAACGGCCCGCAGAGAAATAGACCACGCCGTCGTTGACTACGACGCTGCCGTGCACGGGCCAGGCTGATTCCACATTGCCATAACTGACGATGTGCCTGACGGCCGGATTGGTGTCAAATCGCCATACCAGCGCACCGTCCGATACTCGCAGGCAGCACACTTCTCCGTCGGCAGTCCCGAAATACACTCTTCCATTCGCGATGGTCGGCGGCGTATCCACCTTGTTGCTTGCCGCATAGGACCATAGCAGGTCTCCGCTGTCAGCGTTGACGGCGCAAACACGGTTACTATGCTGCGTCGCCACAAAGGCTCTCTTCTGGGCTACGGTGGGAGCTGTGATCGGTTCGTCAAAGCACGCGACCCAACGTTGATTGAGGTCCGCCGATACCTCGCAGCTGGCCGCGCCGGACCGCTGTACATCGTGACGGTACACCGGCCATTCGTCCTGAGAATTACTCGCGTCGACGGGTTCAGCGTAGGCCCGACCTTTGTGCAGACGTTTCGAGGGTTCCCTATACGGTGTGCTGTCGTCGGGCTTGGCGGCAAAAGCATGGTAGCCACTCAGCCGGACTGGCGCGAAACAGGCACACGGCTGGGGCGGCACGTAGAGCAACCCATTGGCCGGCATGACGCCGTACTGGCATATTCCGCGCACCCAGCGGTTGAAGTCAATCTGACCGGAATCAAGATCGACGTATTCGAGGCCGTTACGCGAGAAAATGACGAAGTTCTCCGTGGCCTTGTTTCGGTAGCATCGGTGGTGGTGGATGGCGCCGTTGAAGATCGGTTCGATGGAGTGGTTGCTGACGACTTCGCCGGTCTTGGGATTCAATCCAAGGAAGTCGTACGACTCCACCGTCCTTCGCTCGGCATATTCCGGTGGCGATTGCACCCACAGAAGGCCCCGCGCTTTGTACACGCTTGCGAACGACGCAAAGCCGGCACCGCCGCAGGTCCTTTCCCATAGGATCTTGCCATCGTCTGTCGAGATGGCCAGTAGGTCCATGCGATACTGCGAGGCTCGGTCGGGCGGATATTGATGTTGCCAGCAGTATAGAACACCATCGGAATACAGCAGCCCGCCCAAATCCCACGGATCGTTGACCGGGTGAAGATCCTGCGGATTGCGGCGGCTGATCTTCTTGGGACGCGGAATGCTCCACGCCTGCTTGCCCGTATCGGCATCGAGGGCAAGGATATCGTTGTTTTCCAGAAAATAGACCTTTTCGGCGCCAGACGTAAGATGCAGACGCGTCAGTGTTGCATCGAAGCCACGGCGTCGACCGTCAGTAATGCCGACAAATCCTCTTCTTTCCCAAAGCTTCTCGCGCGATTCGATGTCGATTGCTAAAACACTTTTCTGCGGTGTCGGCGTGTGTGCTCCAGCTTCCTGAGCGTCTCGGTCGACGACCGCAAACAGCCGCCCATCTTCGACAAGGACCTCTGACGCAAAACCGGTTTCCTCGAAAGTCCCCAGGATATCGCCACTGGCCGCGTCGAGCATGCTGATGGGCGCGCCGAAGCCCAGCGTCACAAAGACGTGATCCCCCACGGCCACCAACCTCTGGTGGATCATCCTGGGATTCACCGTCCACGGGCCAAAGCCATACGGATAGTCCTTCGGCGACCAGGCGCCGGTCCCCCAATCTTCGATCGGCTTCTTCCACAACAGAACACCGTTGAAGGCGTCGCGCGCCAACAAGGCCCATCGCTCCAATTTGTGCTGGGGGTGCTTGATGCCGGCTGGCCCCTCGTCGGCAATACAGAACATCCGGCCTTGGGCCGTTACCAGGCCGGTCATCGACGGAGGTGCATCGTGAGACTTCGGCCACTTGGGCGTCGCGATCCATTGCACCCGTCGTGGTGGTCCAACTCGCTTATCCTGCGCGACGGGGTTGTTGTCAGGGCCGTGAAGCCAGTGTGTCCACTCGTCGATGTCGTCCGGCCAGGGCTTGCGGAAGGAGTCTAGAATCGAGAGTTGCGAGTCCAGAGTGACAGCCATGCCGCCGGGAACGAGCACGCGAAGAAGTTCTTCCTTTGGCACTCGGCACTCGCCACTTGCCACCAGCAAATTCACAAGGTTGTCGGCGTAAGGTAGGTAATTGCAGGGCCAGTGTTTGATCGAGACGGAACCGCATAGATTCTGTGATCGGAGATACGTCCGGGCTTGTTCTACCTGGTCTTCATCCGGCTCCAAACCTTGGACAAGGCAGGCATCGTTTGTCCACGGTGCGGCGGTCAATCGGCCGTCCCCACAGCCGACGTGAACGATCAGCCCGCCCCTTACGCCCGCGGCGTTCAGGATTTCGTCGGCACTTTCTGCGGCAAAGGCCGCCGTGGCAAGGAGAGCCGGGACAATGGACCACATCAGTTGAAGCGGCTTAAATGCGTTCATGGGCTTCGCTCGTCAAAGGGCCTTCGTTGGCTGGGCACAGAATGCCGAATTCTCGTTTACGGTGTCAACGATATGCGGTCGTCAATCTCGCTGTCAAGTTGACGACAGCGTTTGCAGTGGCACCTTCCCCGAGCGGATTGTACGTCACCTGCCATCAGATGCCTTGAACTGAAACGCCTCTCGCCTCCACGTTGTTTGAGAATACCTGCCATGTTCCTCCTGCCCTTCGTGTTGGGCCCGACCGTCGGCGGACCTTCTGGTTTGATTCCCATTCTCCCGCCCGCCTGCTACAAAAGAGGGCATCCGATTCGAAGGCGACGATGTCATGGGAAACCCACTGCAATTCAGTCTCGCCTCGCTCGCGAGGACGGTCGGGCTGATCTGCGCTTGGCTGGCGCTTCTCAGTTACGCCAGGCAAAGCGGGCTGGCGAGAATCTTCTTCATATCAGCATCTCTGGGCGTTCCCTGCATGGTCGTCCTTGATTCGATCTACTGCTATCTAGGCCAGCACTACAAGTGGTCGCATCGTTTCCGTGGTCTCTTTGATTGGTCGTTTCTGTTCTTCTGCGTCTGTTGGTGCTTCCCCTCTGCAGTGTACGCCGTTTTCTTCGAGGACGAGCGGAACATCATCGTCCGTCTCGTCATTGCGATATCTGGCCACACTGCTGGCTGCCTTTCGCCTTTCGTTTTGCATGCCCTGTGGAGGTTCTATTCGGGTCGCGTTCGGACTTGAAGGGTCTGAACGATGTTGCTGGCAGCTCTGCTTGTCCGACGATAGAATAGGCGCGACTATCGGCAACGAGCACTTGCCCTGCGAGACATTGAAACCACAGAGGAGATTGTCAAGTGAACAGGCTGATTCTCTTCGTAGTTCCAATTGTGTTGTCCTACGCGGCTGCGGAGCCTTGCGATGGGGCCGATGATGTCTGGCCGTTGCCCAAGTGGCAGACAGCCAAACCTGCGGATGTCGGCATGGACGAAGCACAGCTTGTCCATGCTAGGGACTATGCGTTGACGGGCGGCGGATCGGGGTACATCACACGACATGGCAAGCTTGTCATGTCATGGGGAGATTTGCGCAGACGGTACGATCTGAAATCGACCACTAAGTCGATCGGCATCACGGCGTTAGGCCTGGCGATCTCGGATGGAAAGATCGGTCTCGAAGACAAAGTCGTCAAGCACCATCCGACGTTTGCCGTTCCGCCGGATGCTAACAAGAAGACCGGCTGGATCGGGAACATCACGATCCAGCACTTGGCCACACAGACGGCTGGCTTTGAAAAGCCGGGCGGCTACACCAAGTTGATCTTCGAGATTGGAACCAAATGGGCTTACAGCGACGGCGGCCCCAACTGGTTGGCCGAGTGCGTGACGCTGGCGTACGGTCGCGACGTGGACGAATTGATGTTCGAGCGAGTCTTCACGCCACTGGGCATCAAGCGTTCCGATTTGGCGTGGCGGCGGAACTCGTACCGCGACGCGAAAATCGACGGCGTGATGCGGCGCGAGTTTGGATCGGGGATCAGTGCCAACGTGGATGCCATGGCGCGGATCGGTTACCTGTACCTTCGTGGCGGCAAATGGAAGGGTAAACAAATCATCCCGCGCGAGTTTGTTGGAGCGGCCAGTCGAACCGTGGAAGCTGTCGTCGGTCTGCCCGAGGTCGATCAGAAACGTTACGGCAACGCATCGGATCATTATGGGCTTCTGTGGTGGAACAACGCGGATGGAACGTTGAAAGAGATCCCTCGTGATGCGTTCTGGTCGTGGGGGTTGTACGACAGTCTGATTGTAGTCATTCCGAGTTTAGACATTGTTGTCTCGCGAGCGGGCAAATCCTGGCAACGCAACTGGGACGGTCACTACGACGTGCTTCGTCCGTTTCTGGGGCCGATCGTCGCATCGGTTCGCAAGGACAGGTCGCGAACAGATATTGAATCCCAAGAGCAACCAGCCACGTTTTTCGTTTCCGCAATCGCCGACGGGCCGCCCTATCCGCCCAGCCCGGTCATCAAAGACATCGAGTGGGCGCCAGCTTCGACGATCGTCCGCAAGGCCAAGGGCGGCGACAATTGGCCGATCACATGGGGCGACGACGACCACCTTTACACCGCTTACGGCGACGGTCGAGGTTTTGAACCGTTCGTCGAACAGAAGCTCAGTATGGGCCTGGTCAAGGTAACAGGTGGGCCGGATGACTTTCGCGGTACGAATCTCCGTTCGCCGACGGCCGAGCGAAAGGGTGGCGGCGCGAGCGGTCCCAAGGTCAGCGGCATGCTGATAGTCGATGGCGTGCTGTACATGCTCGTCCGCAACACGGGAAACTCGCAACTCGCATGGTCCGGTGATCACGGCCGAACTTGGACGTGGAGTCCGTGGAAGCTTGAAACCAGCTTCGGCTATCCCGCCTTCCTGAACTTCGGCCGCAACTACGACGGGGCACGCGACGAGTACGTCTACATCTATTCACAAGATTCGGACAGTGCCTACAAACGAGCCGACCGCATGGTTCTCGCTCGTGTGCCTGCAAAACAGATCAAGAAACGAGATGCCTACGAGTTCTTCGAAAGGTTGGACATCAAAGGCGACCCTATGTGGACGCGAGATGTCGAACGGCGTGGTGCCATTTTCGTCCACGAAGGTCAATGCTATCGTTCGTCGGTCAGCTACAACGCTGGGCTGCGACGATACCTCTGGTGTCAAACCGGCGCCGGCAACGACACTCGCTTCCGCGGCGGCTTTGCGATTTACGACGCACCCGAACCATGGGGACCATGGAGGACAGTGTTCTACACCGACGAGTGGGATGTCGGCCCTGGAGAAACATCTTGCCTGCCCACGAAGTGGATGAGCGACGAAGGCCGCACAGTTCACTTGGTATTCTCCGGCGACGACTGTTTTTCCGTTCGTAAGGGGACACTGAGGCTCGTCGAATAGGAAGAATCAGAATCGGAGAGAATGCGTGAACGCGAGATGCGTGAGACTGGTGCCGTGTGCTGTGTGGTTTGCCATCATGCTTGCCTCGCGGCTCGACGCCGCCGAGTTTGAGGCCCGCGATGCGACGATGTGGCTGCACGAGGAGTGGTCGCTGGAGAATCCGTCATACGAGGGTAATCCGTTCGATGTAGTTGCTCGGGTGACGTTTTCACACGACGACAGCAGCGAATCGCGAACGACGGGGATGTTCTACGCGGGCAGCAATACGTGGAAGTTCCGTTTCACCGGAACTCGATTAGGGTCGTGGCGATTTACGACGGTCAGCGACGATCCTGAGCTGACGGGCCACAGCGGCAAGATCATCGTTCGGCCCAACCCGGATCCGAATATCAGGGGTTTCCTCACACACAAAGGAAACCGCTTCGCCATTCAGGCGGGCGATGACGCGCATCTTGAGGCGTACCGCTTCAATGTCTACATGAACCGGACGCGATATACCGGCACCATCACCGGGCTGCCCGACAAGGCGGATGAATTTCAGGCGTGTCTGGACGACGCGGCGAAACACGGTTTTGACACGGTCTTCGTGCATGTTGTGAACAATTGGTTTCGCTACGGTGCTCTGAAGTACAGCGAGCATGACAGCGAGAATCCGGACCTGAAGACGTTTGAAGTTCTGGAAAACGCGCTTACGGCGGCCCACCGCCGAGGATGCCGGGTGCACCTCTGGGCTTGGGGCGACGAGTCGCGCAAGTGGACTCCCATCGGCGTGGGCGGCATCAACGGGCCGGCCGACCGACGGCTTCAGCGTTATATCGCTGCACGCCTCGGTCCGCTGCCCGGTTGGTCGATGGGGTACGGCTTCGATTTGCACGAGTGGACCAAAGGGACCCAACTTGACGATTGGTCTAATTACCTGCATGAGCACATGCCCTGGGATCACCTGCTTTGCGCACGTGGCCACAAACTACCGAAGAGAGCGAACAACATGAACTCGTACGATGGCTTCGGGCGGGGCGTCCAGCTTACCACGACGTCGCACGGGCCGAAGAAGTATGAGGAGATCGTTGAGGACTTGCAGAGCGATCCTGACCGGCCGCACTTCTACGAAGAACGTCACAGCTATCTGCGCAACGGGTTCCAGTTGGACATGGACGGAACTCGCCGTCTGCTTTGGTGGCAGACCATGGCTGGCGGCATGGGCGGTTTCTACGGATTCTATCCCAATAGCCCGCACCCCTATCCGAAGCCAGAGCAAATGCGCTGCGTTCGAGACTTCTGGAAAGGACGATTTCTACTGGACATGGTGCGGGCAAACGAACAGACCGGTGGCTTTTGTTTGAAGACGTCCGACAATGCGCGGTACGTGTTCTACAAAGAAGACACCGATGTTATCCAGGTCGACCTGTCCGCCGCGTCTTCGCCGTTGAAAGCCGTTGCCGTGGACGCGACTAAAGAGTATCGCGAAATCGACTTGGGTCTGCTTCGTCCGGTGAAGCAAACCATCAAATTGACCGCAAGCACCGATTGGGCCGTCGCTGTGGGCAATACTGACGACCTTCGTCTCGTCGCGACAAATTCTCGCCCGGCAGTAGATGAATGATCGGTTGGCGTGTATCGTAAGCGGATGATTCCCGTGAGGCTCAACGGCAACAATACAACATACAGGAGATCTGCCATGTTCGCAGCACGCAAAGGTAAGGGTTTTCTGCTCGCAGTATTCTGCACAATTGCGTCTATCTCGTTTGCTGTCTCGGTGGAAACAGCAACGGGGCAGGACGCGTCTGCTTCGGCGAAAGAAATTCTCACGTCTGCTGGTTGCGAAGGCGGATTCGTCGTGCACTTGGGCTGCGGCGACGGCAAGTTGACGACGGCGCTGAAGGCAAATGACCGCTACCTCGTTCAGGGGCTGGATACTGACGCGGCAAATGTCGAAAAGGCACGCGAGCACATACGATCGGTTGACGCCTACGGCGGCGTGTCAGCAGATCGAGTTGCGGGTGCGCGATTGCCGTACCTCGACAACTTGGTGAACGTGCTGGTGATCGAAAAACTGGGCGAGGTGACGCGAGACGAAGTGATGCGAGTTGTCGCACCGGGTGGCGTGATCTGTTCCAGGACAAGTAACGGCTGGAAGAACACCGTCAAGCCGCGGCCCAAGAACATCGACGAGTGGACGCACTATATGCATGATGCCTCGGGTAACGCAGTTGCTGCGGACACGGAAGTCGGTCCGCCCAAGCACGTTCGCTGGGTCGCCGATCCGCTCTGGTCCCGCAGCCACGAGTTCAACCCCAGCATCAACTCGCTGGTGATGGCGGACGGGCGAATGTTTTACATTTTGGACGAAGGCATGATCGGGCTTCCGGATCTGCGTTTCCCGGGTCGATGGTCCCTGGTGGCTCGTGACGCGTTCAGTGGTAAGTTCCTGTGGAAACGTCCGGTGCCAAACTGGGGCTATCGCGAATGGAACACACGTGGCATGTGGAGTGCCCCGTTGACGCTGAATCGCCGCGTCGTGACCGACGGGAAGCGTGTGTTCGTCACGTTCGGCTACAAGGCGCCGGTCACCGTCCTAGATGCGGCCACGGGCGAGGAGATTCGCACGATTGATGGCACCATGGGCACGGACGAGATGATCCTGTCGGATGGCGTGTTGCTGCTTTGCGTTCGCGAGACGCTCAGTGTCGCCAAGCCGCCGAAATCGAAACCAAAACGCCGGCTCAATCCCAACGAATTCTCGATCGGGCCTCCAGGCTCCGCCGCGATCGTCGCTGTCGACGCCGAGTCGGGCGAAGAATTGTGGCGAAACGAGCCACGAAACGTCATCGTGCTAACGTTAGCCGCGCTCGATGGTCGTGTTTGCTATAGCGACAAACAACAGCTTGTCTGCCTTGACTTGAAGACCGGTAAGAAGCGTTGGACCACTGCCTGCAACGCCCCCGGCGGTTCGCGTCATTCGGGCGGAACGCTGGTCATGCACGGCGATGTTGTGTTGTTCACCGGCGCGAAGGGCGTGGCTGCTTTCTCGGCCGAGGATGGCGAGAATCTCTGGACCGGCCCCAAAGTGTCAGGTCCTGGTATCTCGCATCCAGCGGATCTGTTCGTCGCCGATGGTTTGGTGTGGGGTGGCGACGAACCCGGCATGCACAGTCGCGACCGCACGGCGGTGAAACGTGATGGACGCGATCCTCGGACCGGCGAGGTTCGTCGGACGATCGAAGTGGGGCAGTTGTTCAGCCCGTTGCACCACGTCCGCTGCTACCGCAGCAAGGCCACCGATCGCTTCCTCCTGCTGACGAAACGTGGGGTCGAGTTCTTGGACATCAAAGGCGAAGAGCACATGCGGAACGACTGGCTGCGGGCCATGTGCCACTACGGCTTCGTGCCGGCGAACGGGCTGTTGTACGTACCGCCGTCCCATTGCTTCTGTTATCCCGGCGTCAAAATGACGGGTTTTCTGGCGCTCTCGAGCGAATCAAGTACGAAGGGCGGAGGACAAAGGACGAAGAAGGGAAAGCGCTTGGAGAAAGGACCGGCGTTCGGTGCGGTCAGCGGGCAGCAGTCGGCGGCTGGCGGCGATGATTGGCCGACCTATCGTCGTGATCCTTTGCGAAGTGGGCATACGAAGACGGCGGTTTCAACGGAGGTCAAGCCGGTCTGGCAGACCGATCTGGGTGGGAAAATTTCACCGCCCGTGATGGCCGGTGGCAAGATATACGTGGCACGGCTCGATTCCCACGAAGTCTGTTGTCTGGATGCCGATGGCGGCCAGGTTGAATGGAGCTTCACGGCGGGGGCACGCGTGGATTCGCCTCCGACCATCGACGACGGACTGGTTCTGTTTGGCTGTCACGATGGGTGGGTCTACTGCTTACGCGCCGCAGACGGCGAATTGGTATGGCGGTTCCGAGCGGCGCCGGACGATCGGCGGATGGTCGCGTTCGAGCAGGTGGAATCGCCGTGGCCAGTGCCCGGTAACGTACTGGTGTTGGATGGTGTCGCCTACGTAGCCGCTGGCCGGTCTAGCTTCCTTGACGGCGGTGTCTACTTGAGTGCCTTGGTAGCGGAGACGGGCGAATTGCTGTACGAGGCGTGCGCCGAAGGCCCTTGGCCCGACGTGCAAGAGGAAGAGGGCCGGCCGTTCGACATGGATGGGACCAAGTCCGATGTCCTGGTCACCGACGGCACGCATCTGTTTCTGTACCAGATGGCATTCGACAAACAGCTTAACGACGTAACGCCGGAACGAACTTCGTCGCTTGGCGACCGGACCATGGGGCGACATTTGATCGCCACAGGCGGTTTTCTCCAGGACCTTTGGTACGACCGGACGTTCTGGTCGTACAGCAACCGATGGCCGGGCTTCTACTATGCCAACGACGCGCCGAAGGCCGGCCAGATCCTTGTATTCGACGAGGAGACGACTTACGGGCTGCACGTGTTCACCAAGCGACTGCGGCTGAGTCCCGCGTTCACGCCCGGCGGCGAGGGTTATGAGTTGTTCGCAGACGACAACGACAACGAGCCGATCTTGGCGCCCAATTCCATCGACCGCGAAAAGGGCCCCGGCTTCTCGCGAGCCGTTCCGCCCAAATGGTCGAAACAGATTCCGCTGCGTGCCCGCGCCATGGTCCTGGCTGGCGACAAGCTGTTCATGGCCGGCCCGCCGGATGCCATGCCCGAAGACGATCCTTATGCCTCGTTCGAAGGAAAGCTGGGCGCTCAACTGTGGGTTGTCTCTGCCAAGGACGGCGAGAAGCTGGCCAACTACCCGCTGGACAGCCAGCCAGCGTTCGATGGTCTGATCGCCGTCGCCGGCCGACTGTACCTGACCACCGAAGGTGGCAAGTTGCTGTGCTTTGGCGCGCCGTAGTCATCGCCGACGTTGAGTTCTGATCACTACCTGCTACTCGTACGGAGCTCCGTCGATGTGTAGACGATATGACGTGCGTGATAGGGCCCTGTGCTTGTCGGTGGTCATTGTCATTTTCTTTGCGCCCTTGCCCGCTGACGGCGAAGAAGGCTCCGCCAACAGTGACAGGGAATTGAGCACGTCGGCCGAACGGATCTATCAACAGAAGCTCGCGCTATTGAAAGCGAAACGCTCCATGTCCGCTCATGATGTCGAGGCGATGGCCATGTGGTCGGCTCGAATCATGTTTTGGGAGTCGGCGAAGCTGCGGCGGGAACTACTGTTGCAGGAACAGGCCGGCGCGATAGGAGGTATGGTCAGCGACGAGTTGGTGAAGGCAGTCGACGATGGATTCACGGCATTGAAGAGGCACCACGACCGAATGAAAGGCCTAGAGACTTTGCTGGGTACGTCCGTACAAACGGACGAAACGGATCTTGCACGTGAAATGGTGGTCTTCTTCAGGAAGGAGTCGGAACGATGGCTTGCTGAACAGAAACAGCTACGTGCAGGTGAGGTTGTGAGGGATCTGCTGCCGAAACTCGAAGTGCCACGTTTTTCCGTTCCGGCCAGTTCGATCAAGATCGACATGAGGCGAGACGGGAAGCTTAAGATCGACGGCCGAAAGATGTCGCTCGAGCAAGTCGAACAGTATGTCGCAGATCACGTCCGCAAGGATCCGACCATCGGAGTCATAATCCATGCATCGGCGGGGCTGAAGAGCCGCAGCGTAAACGAGGTGGTAGCCGCCATCAGCAGGGAGGGCGTGAGAGTCACGATAAGCGTGCGAGAGGAGACGGAGGATTAGGATCAGTTTCGATGGCGGTCGCCTTAGCGGTGCCTGAGTCTCTCTTTTCACTCACTAGAGATGGGCCCGTCCGTCACGTACTCCTCAATCGAACAGCCTCTTTGGCCTTCTCGACGCCGTTAACGACGATTGCGATTTCGTGTTTTCCGGGATGGTGTTTGCGCGTGGACATGTCGGCGAATGAGTGCTTGCGCGTGAAGACTTGCTCGCCGGGTTGGTAGGTGTTCTCCGTGATCTTGAAGACCTTCTTGCCGACCTTTCCGCTGGCCTTGGCAAAGTAGACGATGTATTCGAGTCGCACCTTGCACGCCTTCTTCGTTCCGACCTTCAGTACGAAGGAAAAGTGCAGTTGGTCGCCAATGGCCAAGGATTTCTTCTGCAACTTGAACTTGTCAACGCCGATTTGCTTTGGATCGCCAAAGCCGAACAGTGACATGGCCCTCCGGTCACCGGCTTTGAGCATAGTTCGGCAAGCGTGCTTGATGATCCAGTCGGTGCGGCCCGACTTGCCGTGCCATTTCTCACATAGGTCCAGAACCAGTTTCGGATGGTCCCTGGAGATGTCGTTCAAGTTGTTGGCGACGCTCTTGCGGACAAACTCCGACTCATCGTCCTTGAGTTTCTCCAAAATGGGAAGAATCGGGCTGGGGTCTTTCTTGAACTGTGGCAATGCCATAGCCCACGGCAGTCTTGGCCGGCATCCTTCACTGGCAAAGCGTCGGACTTTGTCATCGGGATCGTCGGCGAGCTTTTTCATGAAGGCCATGGCCCGCTTCGCATCCTTCTTGATGAAGGGGCGGATTGCAAACTCCGAGGACGAATACTTCGTGAAACACGCCAACGCGTCCAGGGACAAATCCCAGTCGTCCAAGCCATACAACTCGGCATAGTCGGGCAGGCACATCGCTTCAAAGCCCTTGACCTCCGGCGCTGCCTTCATCAGTATCTTGACGGCTTGCTTGTAGGACTTCGGTAGTGTTTGGCTCAGGCATTCGGTCGTGTGACGCATCATTTGCTTGAGTTCCATCTCCCTGAACGCCTCGTCGAACACCAATTGAACGAATTTTTTCTTGTTGAAGCGTCCATAGTGACCCTTGATCGCATCGGCCAGAGCGTTGATCGACGATTCCGTGAAGAACATGTCCTTGAGTCGTTCGGCCATGGAATACTCCTTGATCTGTCAGCGTGGTCCGTGTTGTACCGGTGATTTTCATCTCGGTCAACAACCGGCCTGCATTCACGGAATTTGCAGAGATGCCATCCTGATGCGTGCGCCGCCTTGGTGTAGAATGAACGTCGTCGTGGGAGATCTAGCGATGGACGAGGATGGCAATAGGGAAACGACATATCAGGCCGGCATTTGCCCGTACTGCGGCAGCCGGGAACTGAGCGTTTCGGAAGGCGAAGGTAACGTCACGCCAACAGCTGCCGCCAAGCGAGTCGTCTGTTGTCGTTGCGAGCGCGAGCACCATATTCAATATCGCCCTATCGGCATGCGGATCTTCGACGAGGAGGACGAGCGAGCGGCTTCACGGGACGTAAGGCTCGCTGAATCAGAAGAACGATCACTGTGTGCAACGGCGTGCACGGCCTGCCCGATGGGCCAGGTTGTATCGACTTTCCCCAATGGTTTGCCCCGGCAAGTCCGCTGGCTGATTGGTCTGCACTTGGTCGCGGCACTGCTTTTCCTTCTGTTCGCAAGCGAACGGAGGTCGCCAGAATTCCTGACGGTCTGCTTATTCTCTCTGTTTCATCTCCAACTCGGGCTGCTTGGCGTTTGGGTGGGAGCCGGTGGACGGTTGTTTGTCGCGCGAGGCCTAGTCGTAATGGTCGTAGGGTCGGCCTTAACGCTCTGGCTTTCGCTCATGGACAATTATGAGCTGGACGAGTTTCTTCCGTGGTTACTCCCGCAGTTGGTAGTCGCCGCCGGCTTGTTTACACTCGTCGGCCAATTTGGCTATCGTTTCCACGTCCAGACCCACCGCCGCGGCTTGACGGGCGAGGCAAACCTGCAGTTTTCGATCTTGCATTTGCTCGGCTTGATGACGGCGATCGGCACTCTGATCTTTTTGGCGTCCACCGTACGTTGGCTCATCCGGACTTCGTCGGTGGAGGAGATGATCGCGTCGTTGTCTTTTGCGGGGTTGGACTCCTTGGGTATCGTGATCGTCTGCTGGGCGGTGCTCAGCGGCGGACAAGTCACATTTCGATGTGCGTTGGCATTCGTCGCTGTGATCGGCCTGGCACTGCTGGTACTAGTGGTGATTGACGAATGGCGCGAGGAAGCGATCGTCTTCGTGGGTGTCGCGGCGTGCTTTGCGTATGCGGCGCTGGTCGCGACCTTCTCAGTTTTGCGCACGGCAGGGATACGATTTGGCCGCGAGCGAGCAATTGAAGGTACCAGGAAACAGACGCTTTGAGATGGTTCAGTACGATCCGACCACCTCACCGCCGCGGCATGTGCCCATCGCCGACCAGGTCGTCCGGTCGATGTCCTCCGAGACGAACATCACCGAACCGTCGGCCAGCACGACTTGACCACCGCCCGGGTGTCGACTGCTGAAGGCCAATTCCATTTCGTCGACGAACACGGGAAGATCAAATGAGTTAATGGCGACCCCCGTCGATCCCATGGACTCGGACACCTCGTTGCCATATCCCTCCATCGTTCCAACGTACCAGTGGTCCAGGAATTGGTTCCTGCCCGTGTGATCGGGCCCGTGACCCTTAAAGATGAAAACCGTCTCACCAACTGCGACGGTCGACGAGGAGCCATCCAGTACATCGGCAAGCCGTGTGTCGCTGTTGATAAAGAAGATGCCATCCGAGTCGGGGCGTCCCGCCAGCGGTGACGGACCGGCACCGGACGGCGCCGATTCCCGCGTGACGGTGCCGCTTGTGCATGCCAGATAGCTGCACGGGACACGATCGGTTATCCCTTGTGCGGTAATATGCCTTGGGGCAGTCGTGGAAGGACAACGAAACGTCGAGAGGTAGCTGCCACATGCTTCGCTATTCGGGCTTGCGGTCCACATAAGATTAGCGTCGAGCATCTCGTACATCGGCCGCTGTTCCATATATGGAAGCAGGTGACCACTCCATAATGTCCGATTCGGCCACGTTATCCCCGGCGGGAATCTTCGATTCGTGTCGTGGTAGCTGTGCAAAGCAATGCCAATTTGGTGAAGATTGTTCGAACATTGAACGCGTCGCGCTGCTTCTCGAGCAGCTTGCACGGCCGGTAGCAATAGGGCAACAAGAATACCGATGATGGCGATCACGACGAGCAACTCGACGAGCGTGAAACCGGGAGACCGCTTGTGCATTGTCGCGCCCTCTCTCGCGATCTACGTTGGGCTCTTGATTAGAGGTGCCGTTGCCCGTCGGATGAAACCGGGCGACTTCGTGAAAAGGACCAGATCAGTATATAGGAAGGGCACGCTTCAAACAACGAACTGCCCAGACTTTCGCAGAATCGTGCACCAATGGGGGAGGTTCCACGGGACGTGAAACAAAGGACGCTCTCAGTTATACTCTTCAGTCAACGGGTTACGACGCGCGACGCATACCTGCGCGGAATCGTGCATAACTGAGTGACCAATGACGTACTACTTCGGAGGTTGTAGATGAGATTTCGTGGATTCGTTCTGGGGATGATTGGCGTTTTGGCCTCGTGCCATGTGGCCTTGGCTCAAGCCGAACCGCTCAGTTTCGATGGTGCAAAGTGGATTTGGCCCTCGTTCGGTTCGAATGGAGACCTGGGTTCCATGTCGGCCGGCGTCGGCTATTTCCGCGCCGAGGTGACAATCCCTGAAAGCCCCGCGTTGGAATCGGCCGAGGTGGTCGTCACGGCCGACAATCTGTTTGTGCTCTACCTGAACGGCCAAAGCGTCGGCGAAAGCGAGACAGACAATAGCGCGTGGCACAAGCCCAAGCGGTGGGATGTGACCAATCTGCTCGTGCCGGGCCGGACGGTCGTGGCGGTCGAGGCGGTCAACACGCTGCCGGGGCCAGCTGCGCTGATTGTGAAACTGG
>CAZUAH010000075.1:0-38930 GCA_964617665.1 uncultured Pirellulaceae bacterium | reverse complement strand
TCACTCGCCGATACCGGCGGCTAGCGCCTTGCCGCTCACGAACCTGGCGCTGTCCAACTAGTCTGACGGCATGTACCAGAGCGATTCCCAATAACGACGATCCGTGTCGTACACGTCAATCGGATCGCTGGCCAGGTCGAACGATTCGTGGAGAATCCCGAAACGCTTCATCTCGCGCACATAGTGACGTGCGGGGCGGAAATCAGGCATGTCGAATCGCTTCATCTGCATCAATCTGTCGCTCACGGCGCGAATGTCCGCCAACAGCTTCTGGTAATCAGGATCGTTTGTGGTCGCGAAAGCAACTGGCGCGGTCTTCCTGGCGTTTTGTTTCGCCGTCGCCGCGTCACATATTCCCCAACCGCCCGCCGACTTTGCTAACGGGGCGAGCAGGATCGGTGATTGAACTGGATTGCTCAGATTGTAGTTCAGTTCGTTGTGGTAGCTACGAAACGGCACTGTGAATCCGCGTCGGTCTTGCTTGAATTCGTGACAACGGCCACAGCGGCCGACCAATACTTCGGTGGGCGGTTTTACGCTGACCATGCCGCTGCCCAGTGCTGCGTAAGTTCCCGCGTAGGGCGCCCCGGATTCGATCCACAAACGCACCTTGGAGAGTTCCAATTCCGACAGTTTCGCATCGTAGTGCGAACCGTCCAAGAGCTTCATCAACGGGCTGGCCGACGAACCGACGGTGCGGGGCGCCCGGTTCCCGTCCGCATCGCGACCGTGAGCGACCTGGCCACGAGATAACAACGCATAGTAGCCGTGCGAATACCACGGTCCGTACGTGCCGACCAGCGGCGTGTCTCCGGCGGGGCGTTTGCTGTAGTCGTGGCATTCCGTACAGTGTTTGTCCAGGATCGGTTGAATGTCCCGTGGAAAATCAAACACTTCGGAAACGCCCCTGATCGGTTGGATTCGGCTGGGTGCACGACGAAGGGCCAACAATCTGGAATCGTCGATCGACCGCGGCGTATTCGTCCGCTGTTCGTGGCATCCGACACAGGAAGTCGTCTCGCCGGGCATGACCGTGACGAAGCTCTGCATGCGTTTGACAGACAAGTCATCCTCGTCCAAGGCCACGAAGAACAGACTTCTAAGCGCCGGCAATTCCATGTAGGCCGAGCCATCCGGTTCGACAGGAACCGTTCCCAGGACTCGCGGCAGAGTGAACGTGCCGCCCAGGCTGGTCGGTTCCATCGTTCCGGAATGGTTGATCGGCTTGGCCAAGCTTTCCAGCACAAGTAGTTTCTTGACCTCGCCTTGCTGGACGTCGGCCATATTTCGGCCCTGAGTAACGTCCGCCAAGATCAGATGCCCCGTAGAACTGGCCGAATCCACTCGCGGTGCGACGATTGGTTCTCGAGGACGCGCCCGCAGGGGTCGCGGCTCGTGGCACCAATAGGTTCCCCCGTCTTTGCCAAGCGAGTGGATCACCTCCGTGCGTCCTTCGTCGTCCATCAGCAGCAGGCGAGAGTCGATTGCGACCAGGAAACAGTTTTCGGACAAGGCATACGGATCGCGGTACTCCTCTCCTTTGCTGATTCTGATGGCTCGCCCCCGGTCGTCAGGTCCGGCATCCGGGTCCACGATCGTCACCGCGCCGGCGTGTTCTTTGCGACCGTGGCCAGGCGAGAAGATCGAGACCACTTTGTCCGTGCCGGGGATCGGTTTGGCGTCAATCATGACCGTGCCGGGATGCATATTTCCGTAGAAGACCATTTGGCCCGTCCCGTCAGGATTGGCTGTCCAGAGGTGATGATAACGTGTGCGGCTGCGGTCGATGTACTCCCATCGCGTGTAGAGCACCTGTCCCTCGGGCAACATCCACGGCGTGTTATCCTGTTCGACGTTCGCAGAGATGAACCGCAAATTACCTCCATCCGCATCACATCGATACAGCACGGCTACGTGAGTGTGCCAGCATTGGACCCATCGTTTGCAGCGCGACGAGCAGAACATGATATCGCCATCGGGCAGATAGGTCGGTTCGATGTCGTCATACGGACCGTCGGTCAATTGTCGCAGATTCGTTCCGTCGATGTCGATTTCGTAGAGGTGATAGTACTTTGTCCCGCCCCTGCGGTAGGAGAACAGGATTCTGTTACCGTCGTAATGAATCTGAGGATCGCGAATGCCGCCCGAGGGATCGTCCAGGACGACGCTCGTTTCGCCAGTCCGCAGATTTAGCCGCACAAGCCGTCCGCCGTCAGGGCCATACATCATGTTGTTCTCGTTCGAGGCCCAATACCCGAAGTTCGCGTACCAGTGCCCATCGCGACCGGGCGCTCGAACGGCAAACACGATTTCTTCAACATCAGCCAGAGGGCCTTCGAGTGCTTCGGCGAGCATCGGGCCGCCGGCCGAACCGGCTGCGTCAACCATGGCGGGAGCGATTAGACCGAATGGGATTAAGGACAGATTGACGAGATAGACAACGGCGCGAACTGAACTCCGTTTCATCAACTTCTCCCGATACTGGACGCCGTGGCAGCGCTACTCGATGGGGCCATCATGCGAGGGCAGGAATGGAATTGTCATGAGTTTGAGGTATACAAATCCGTGCGTCAAGCGTTTCTACGTGACATCAGAAATCTGTTGGCCCTCCTGCTGTCGTGGTCTCGCCTTTTCGTCTGCGTGCTGTTATCGTGCCCATATATATTTCGTTCTCGCAGATCTTACGAAAGGGAATGACCATGGCCAACGAGACCGCGTTTGAGATGGCAACGTCCAGCGTTCGTATCGGGCCTGGTATAACGCGCGAGGTCGGCATGGACCTCGTTGACATGGGCGCGCATCGCGTCATGGTGGTGACCGATGGCAACCTCAGCAAGCTCGCTCCCGTCGCTACGGTGTTGGAGTCGCTGGAACAGTCCAAAGTGGAGTTTTCGCTTTTCGATCGTGCGCGTATCGAGCCGACGGATGTGTCGTTCAAGGAGGCGATCTCATTTGCCCAGGCCGACTCGTTCGACGCGTTCGTTGCCGTCGGTGGTGGCTCGGCAATAGACACCGCGAAGGCCGCCAATCTGTATTCGACATATCCGGCTGATTTCCTGGAGTACGTCAACGCGCCCATCGGTCAAGGCAAACCGATCCCGGGCTCGCTCAAACCGCTGATCGCTATCCCGACGACTGCCGGTACGGGCAGCGAGACGACGGGCGTTGCGATTTTCGATCTCATCGAAATGCATGCGAAGACGGGGATCGCTAGTCGTCGGCTGAAGCCCACGTTGGGGCTGATCGATTCCGACAACACCAAGACGCTGCCTCCGATGGCGGCGGCGGCGACGGGTCTCGACGTATTCAGTCATGCGCTCGAGTCGTATACCGCCGTGCCGTACGGGCAGCGGTCCGCTCCCGAACGACCGTCGCTTCGTCCGGCATACCAAGGATGCAATCCGATCAGCGACATCTGGTCGGCCGAGGCCGTTCGTGTGGCAGCGAAGTACTTGCCGCGTGCCGTGGAAGATCCCGAAGACGACGAAGCTCGCGGTGCCATGCTTATGGCGGCTGCCTACGCAGGAATCGGCTTTGGCAACGCGGGAGTCCATCTGCCGCATGGAATGTCGTATCCGGTGTCCGGAATGGTGCGCGACTATCGTCCACCCGGCTACGATGTAGATTGGCCGATTGTGCCTCACGGAATGGCGGTGATCCTGAACGCGCCGGCCGTCTTTCGGTTCACCGGCCCGGCGTGTCCGGAACGTCATCTTCGTGCGGCCGCGATGCTCGGCGCCGATATCTCGGACAAACGGCCTGATGACGCGGGCCGCATTCTCGCGGATAAGGTCACGGAATTCATGCAGCGTTTGGGGATTCCGAACGGCTTGAGCGCCGTCGGCTACACAAACGATGACATTCCCGCATTGGTCGAAGGCACGCTGCCTCAGCATCGCGTCACGAAGTTGTCGCCACGGCCCGTGGGCGAAGAGGAATTGACGGCACTGTTCGAGGACGCGATGGTGGCTTGGTAGACGGTGGTCGTGTGGTTCTCGTGAGAAGAAATGGGCCCACGGATGGCAGGGCGAGACCACGGATGGGAGACTCTTTGTCGTAGGTGGGACTCGTTTGCGTCTGGCTGCGAGGCTCTGCCTCGTATCGGACCGGCAGAGCCGGCAAGACAGTACGTTCCCAGGCAGGAGCCTGGGAACGAGAAGCCGAAACAAATGATGCGGAGAAGGATTTGCTTATGTCCCTGGATCGGTTGAAGAATCTCGTGGGTGGAGAATGGGTCGAGCCAGAGAATCTGGGCTTTCTGGACGTGGAGAATCCCGCGTCGGCGGAGACAATTGGCCAAGTGCCGCTCTCGACGCCCGATGAAGTCGACCGGGCTGTGGCCGCTGCCGCGGCAGCCTTCGATCAGTGGAGTGCCACGCCGGTTGCGCGACGCTGCGAATTACTTTTCAAGTTTGCCGAAAAGCTCCGCAGCAACTCTGAAGATCTGGCTCGTTTGATATCAAAGGAAAACGGCAAATCGTTGCCCGACTCGCGAGCGGAGGTCAAGCGAGCACTGGAGAACACGGAAGTCGCTTGTGGAATGCCAGTCCTGGCGCAGGGCGATAAGCTGATTGGCGGTGCGGCCGATATCGACGGCGAGGTAATTCGTTTGCCGATTGGCGTGTTCGGCATGATCGCGCCGTTCAACTTTCCGATGATGGTGCCATTCTGGTTCTATCCTTACGCGTTGGCGACGGGTAACACGTACGTGGTCAAACCTTCCGAGCAGACTCCGTACGGCATGCACCGAGTGGCGGAGTTGATGGAGGAGTCCGGTTTCCCGCCCGGAGTGTTCAATGTCGTTCACGGCGACCGCATCGCGGCGGAGCGACTGGTGGAACACCCGGACGTGGCGGGGATCTCCTTCGTCGGAACGTCCAGCGTAGCGCAGAAGATCGCAGTCCGCTGTGCCGAAACCGGCAAGCGCTGCCAGGCCCTGGGCAGCGCAAAGAACCATCTGGTTGCCATGCCTGACGCGAAGCTCGAACCGATGATCCGCAATATGGTCACATCGTGCTACGGGTGCGCCGGCCAGCGGTGCATGGCCTCGTCGGCGATCGTTTGCGTGGGCGATGACGCTTACGAGGCGGTGACAGCTGCTTTTGTCGATGCCTCGCGTCAGGTGTTGGCCGCAGACCCGCTGGATCCCGCCGTGGCCGACGAAGCGATGGTGATGGGGCCGGTCATTTCGTCCAAATCCAAGCAGTTCATCCTGGAGATGATCCAGACGGGCGTAGACGAAGGAGCAACGCTTGCCTTAGACGGCCGCGCGTTGACGATTCCGGGATGCGAAGCCGGGCACTTCGTCGGCCCCACCGTATTCACCGATGTCAAACCGGGCATGAAGATCCACCAGACGGAAATCTTCGGCCCCGTGGTCGTGATACTGAAGGCCAATTCGCTAGACGACGCCATCGGAATCATCAACGATCATCAGTACGGCAATGGCGCATCGATCTACACCCAAAACGGCAGTCATGCTCGCAAATTCAAGCTGGAAACGCAGGCCGGAATGATCGGAGTGAACGTCGGTATTCCCGCACCAGTAGCTCCGCTGCCGTTCGGCGGCATGAAGGACTCGATCTTCTGCGACACAAAGGCTCAAGGCAAAGCCGTAATCGATTTCTACACGGAACCCAAGATTATCACCGAACGGTACTGGCCGGAAGATTGACTTGGGGCTTGCGTTCCGACATGCAAATGTCGGATTCTGATGGCATCATCGACCGATCACTACTTGTCCTCGATTCCCAGTTCCCGTAGTCGGCGATAAAGGGTTGCACGGCTGATTCCCAGTAGTTCGGCGGCTCGGGTGCGGTTGCCTCGCGCGCGTTTCAAGGCTGCCGTCAACTGGTCGACCTCATCGAGGCCCGGCTCGTCCTGATCCGCGTCCTTCCGTCGCTCCAAAAGCTCGGGAGGAAGGTCCTCGGCCTGGAGGATCGAGCCCCGTGCACGGACCACCGCGTACTCCAACGCGTTGCGAAGCTCACGGACATTGCCCGGCCACTTGTACTCCATCATTACGGCCATCGCATCATCGCTGAACGCATCGACCTGTTTGCCCGTGGAAGCTCGATGGTCAGCCAAGAAAGCGCGTGCCAGAATCGGGATATCTTCTCGCCGCGCGCGCAATGCGGGCAGTTTCACTCGAGCCACGCGGATGCGATACAAGAGATCCCGACGGAATCGTTCTTCGGACGCTTCTTGGGCGAGATCCCGGTGAGTGGCGGTCAGGACGCGGACGTCGACCGGGCGGGGAGCGGATTCCCCCAGTGGCAACACGGTGTTTTCCTCCAAAACGCGCAACAGCGCCGTCTGCACGCGGAGGGACAAATCGCCGATTTCGTCGAGGAATAGCGTGCCGCCGTGGGCCGCCTCGAAGAGCCCCTGCTGGTCGTTGATCGCACCGGTGAAGGAACCGCGGCGATGGCCGAACAACTGACTCGCCGCCAACTCGTCGCTGAGACCGGCGCAGTTGATCGCAACGAAAGGCGCGTCGCAGCGTTTGCCGAGTTGGTGGATCGCCCTGGCGACGAGTTCTTTTCCCGTCCCCGTTTCCCCTTCTATCATCACCGTAGAATCAACTTGAGCAACATCCTGGATCGTCTGGAAGACCTGCCGCATGGGCTTCGACTTGCCGATCATCTTCTGAAACGTCGCGTGCTTGTCAAGCTGTCGCCGCAAGTCGACGAGGGGTGAAACGTCGTACAAGAACAGAATCGTTCCGCCATCATCCCGAGGATCGTCAACGGCCTCGATCTCCAAGTGGCGAGGACGCGATCCGTCGCCCTCAAGCATCATCGCGACTTTGTCGCGTTCCTCCGGCGGGCGACGACAGGTCTCCTCCAACGCGGTCATCTGCTCGCGGGACAACGGCAACAGGTCTCCTAGCCCGCATCCAAGAACTACCTGATCAGAGGCATTTGCCATCTTGAGAGCCGCCTGGCTGGCGAAACGGACGAGACCCTGCGCGTCCAGCATTATTGTGCCGTGGCGTTGTGCGTTGAGGATCGTTCGTATGTTCTCGTGGCTTTCGCGCAAGTGCCGGTCGGCTTTCCCCTTGTGCAGGGCCATTTCGATTGTCGTGTGCAGGTCCTTTGGATCAAACGGTTTGACGATGTAGCCGTACGGCTCCACATCTTTGGCTCGTTCCAAGGTGTCCACGTCGCTGTAGGCCGTGAGGAAAACTACCGGTACGTCGCGGGATTCGCGAATTCGCCGAGCAGCTTCGATACCGTCCATCGGGCCCTCGATGCGGATGTCCATGAGGACCAACTCGGGTTCGAGTTCGGTGGCCTTCTCACAGGCGTCTGCCCCGGAAGTCGCGTTTCCGACAACCTGGTAACCCAGACGCTGCAAATGGCCCTCGATCGCGACGGCAACAATCTGTTCGTCCTCGACGATCAGGATCTTGATGGCTTCTTTTGACATGGCTTCAGTATGCCGTCCAGGTTGGAGCGGTCACGAATGTCTTTGCTTCTGAGGGTACATCTCAACTCACGAAACAGTGGCGGCCTCACGCTTTCTCCGCAGTCGCGGGTTCCGTTTCCGGTCCGTCAAAGTGGATCGAAAACGCGGTGCCCTCATGGTAGGCATGCTCAAGCCGACCGTGGATTTGTCGCGTCAATGCCTGCACGACTTTCAAGCCGGTCGAGGTCGCCTTGCCTGCGGCTAGCCCCTCACGCATTCCAACACCGTTGTCTGCGACCGTAATGCAGTAGCCTTCGCCCTCTCGGCCAAATGCTATACGAATCTCACCGGGTTGGTCTTCGGCAAAGGCGTGCTCCATCGCGTTGGACACGAGTTCATTGACGATCATACCGCACGGGATGGCTAAGTCGAGCAGCAGGGGCCCCGATTCTACGTCGAGATAGAAATCGACGCGCGCGGCCACGTCGCCAAATCCCTGTTTGATATTGTCGACCAACTCTTGGACGTAGGCGGCGAAGTCGATGCGGGCCAGATCGTTCGAACGATAGAGCTGCTCGTGAATCAGTGCCATCGAGCGCACTCGCGTCTGGCTCTCGTCGAACAGCCGAACCATCTCCGGATCGCGAATTTCCTGTGCTTGCAGGCTCAGCAGGCTGGAGATGATCTGCAAGTTGTTCTTGACGCGGTGGTGAACCTCTTTGAGCAGGAGTTCCTTCTCGCGAATCGAAACCGTTTTCTCTCCCAGTTCGATGGCCATCTGATTTAGCGAGGCTGCCAGCGTTCCAATCTCATCGCGAGAACGGATCGCCACTCGTGTATCAAGGCGGCCGTCGCCGATATCCTTTGCTGCACGCTGAAGCACGCCCAGTGGTTTCCCGATCGATCGGGACATGAAGAGACCGATCGATATAGCAACGACAGCGGCAGCGACCAGCAGCATTCCTCGCTGTTGATCCGCCACATCCAGGGCTCGTTCTACGCTGCGGATGCCGCGCGTTGACTCACGTTCGCCCCGCTCTCGAATCCCGTCCAGCCGCGGAAGGAGTTCGTTCTCGAAATGAGGGCTGATCTGCTCGTCGAGAAGCCGCTCGGCCGCATCGATATCTTCGTACAGCAAGACGCGAAAGCGATCCATCAACTCGTGACGTTTGGCGAACTCCTGCTGTAACATCTCGGATAATGGCGGAGCCTGCGAACGCACCAGATCGGCCAATTCGTCGGTGTCATGACTGGCGTCGCGCGGTTTCGACGCGGGGACCGAATCCGCGCCGCCATTCTGCGACTTGTCATACTCGCGATCAGGCGCCTGGACTGCCGGCGCGCCGTCCGTTCCACGACGCCGAGCCACGATCTGTTGGCGAGCGGCCAACTGTTCGGCATAGAGGGCGATGGTAATCCTGGTCGTCACCGCGGTCTGGCGGATCGCGCTGCGGCTGAGCCGATCCATTTGTTGTCGGAGTTCTCCGCCGGTATTCTGATCGAGATAGCCGGCTGCTGCGACAAGGGATGCGATCACCAGGAACGCTGCGGTCAACTTGAGACCAATCCTCATCGTGATGCACCTCGAAAACGGATTGTAACGCCTTTGACAACTCTAACATAAGGCGGTAACACCTTCCATCAGACGAGCCCTTTCGTCTCGGCATGACACTTGCGGTAACGGGACCGCTGTACCCTCTGCATACACTCCGCGGGGCAGATTGATCACCAGTGGGATTCTGCAGCAAGAGTGGCTGGGGTTGGCCTCGGAAAGAACCCCGTGGTAAACTAGGTTTTGTGGCCTATTCTTACTCGCGTCCACGTGCGAGGCGCTCGATGTGTCGCATGAGACGTGCTGGTGGCGCATCACCAGCGACAAACACCGTGCCGATGTCTAAACCGCCAAGAGGATTGACCATAGTCGAACTGTTGGTTGTGATAGGCATCATCGCCATCTTGATGGCCCTGCTGCTGCCGGCCATCCAAGCCGCTCGTGAGGCCCATCGGCGAATCCAGTGCCAGAACAACATCCGGCAAATTGGTGTCGCGTTGCACAACCATCACGACGTCCATGGTCGACTGCCCGCGGGCTGGGTGTCAAGAGATCTCGGTGGCAATCCGGGGTGGGCATGGAGCGCCTTGCTGCTGGAGTTTGCCGATTTGCCTACGTCGCCAAACATCACATGGGCCGCGGGAGCACAAATGGCTATAGCTCCCATGCCCGTGACCGTGTCGGGGAGAACGAGGATCGACCACGCCAGCAACAAGGAACTGCGAGAAAGACGCGTATCGCTGTATCTCTGTCCTTCGGATCCCTCCGACGAGCTGTTCATGCTACCAAGCGGTCCCAGTGGGCAGATGTTCCAGGTTGCCCGCGCCAACTACGCGGGCGTTTTTGGCACGGGAGCGATCGCAGGCAATCCGGCGTCCGGTCGCGGCATGTTCTATCGGAATAGCGGTACTCGTTTTGCCGACGTCTTGGACGGGCTGAGCAACACGCTCATGGTTGGGGAACGGGCCTCCCGCCAGGCCGCATCCTGGGAGGGTTCGGCCACGTGGGTCGGAGCCGTTCCGGGAGCTCACCGAAGCATGGCGCGCGTCGTCGGCCGCGCAGGCCGAGTCCCCAATGACGTCCTGGGCGACTTCTCCGATTTCGGCAGTTGGCATCCGTTTGGCGCCAATTTCGTCATGGCAGACGGATCGGTGAAGATGATCAGCGACGAGATCGAACAAGCGGCATACCACGCCCTGGCCACCCGCGCAGGCGGCGAATAGCCGCGTCGTGCTGCTCTGCACTTTCCCCTTGGAGATGTCTACAGTGCCCTCGCCACTTGCGCGTTGACCCGTCTCTGCCCAAGCGTCTGCATTTGAACCAGACGTCCCGACGGTTCACGCCCCTTCCCAACGCTCGCTGCGATGCGCACCGCGGGCGCATCAACTGTACCCAGTTGGCGCGCCGACAGAGCTTCACCCGCTAACCAAACGGAATTTGCCCCGCGCAATTCCCTGCGAACAAGCGATTTGTGCCTTTATTCCGGAATTTATCGCCTGTGGCCCGCTCTTTGCCATGCACTGACGGCCGGAACAGTCAAATCGTAGGACCGCGTTGGGCGGTGCCGTCTCCACGGCAAGATTCTTCAAGTATTCCGAAACAGAGGGAGGTGCACAATGATTCGCAGACGTCGCAGACATCGGGCTCGCTCGAGCAACTTTGCCAACCGACTCCAACGACAACTCGTGGCCGAGCGGCTCGAAGATCGGCGGTTGCTGGACGCCAGTGCGATACTGGAGAATGGCGTCGTCATTATCGAGGCTGACGATGAAGACAACAACATCAGCGCATACGTGCGAGAGATTCAGGAAATAAAATACCTGACGGTTCAGGTAGACAACAACTACTCGAACTTCCCGGATCATTTGGTGGACTACGTCAAGATCTACGCCAAGGGCGGCAACGACTCGATCGTGATCCAGCCCAACGTCAGGCAGACTACGACTCTGTATGGTGGCACGGGTAACGACAGAATCCAAGGTGGTCGACAGTCCGACACGATCTATGGCGGCACAGGGAACGATAACATTCTGGGTGATCCACGCGGTCCCATATCGGTAGGCACAGTCAACGGAGACGTGATCTACGGAGGTGCGGGCGACGATGTGATCAACGGATTGTACGGGAACGACGTGATTCGAGGTGATTGGGGAAACGACCGCCTGAATGGAGGCTCTGGCAATGACACCATCATCGGCGATCCGCGGGACATCCTCCCTGTGCCTACGCCGACGCCCGTGGACGCGGAACCATTCGCATTTGAAGTAGTCGCCGCCGAAGCAGTGGACGCCGAAGCGATCCCGCTTTCTGGCAACGATTGGATCAACGGCGGTGAGGGCGATGACCGGCTGTCGGGCATGGCGGGCAACGACATCATCTTTGGTAACAAAGGAAACGACAGCATCAACGGCGGCTCGGGCAACGACGGTCTGGTGGGCGGCGATGGAAACGACGTGATTATCGGCGGGACCGGCAACGATTGGATCTTCGGCGACGCCACGAACGTATATCCCGAAGGCTATACTGACCCATGGGTCTACGCGCGTGACTTCGGCAACCGTGGTCGCGGCAGCGACACGATCGACGCCGGCGCCGGGCGCGACGTCGTATTCGCTGGTGGCGGGAACGACAACGTCGATGGAGGAAACGGACCAGACATCGCGTTCGGCGGTTGGGGACGCGACAGCATGGACGGTGGAGCAGGCGACGACATTCTTGTCGGCGATCCGTTGCGACTCATGCCCGAGCCGGTTGACGCGGTCGAGGGGCTGGACAGCGTTGAGGCAACACTGCGCGAGATCATCGTCGAACCCGTCGATCCTGGCGACATAGTGCCCATTGGGAACGACGCGCTCCGCGGCGGCGACGGCGATGATCTTCTGCTTGGCATGTTTGGCAACGACAGGATCAACGGCGGCCGTGGCGACGACCGCGCCTTCGGCGGCGCTGGCAACGACTACATCCAGGGCGGCTGGGACAACGATGAACTCCGTGGCGGGCGCGGTAACGATGTCGTGGTTGGGGATCCGGCCGATATCGTTCCGGTGCCCGTGCCGACGCCTGTGGATGCCGAGTTGGTGGCCTTCGAGGAGATCGTGGCCGAAGCCGTGGATGCCGAGGCGGTCCCACTGGGCGGCAACGATTGGATCAACGGAGGCGTAGGCGACGACCGCCTGTGGGGAATGCTGGGCAACGACATCATCTTCGGCAACAAAGGCAACGACCGCATCAACGGCGGCTCGGGCAACGACGGTCTTGTAGGTGGCGACGGAAACGACGGGATCGCCGGCAAGACGGGCGACGATTGGATCTTCGGCGATGCCACGAATGCCTACCCCGCAGGCTACACGGATCCGTGGGTCTACGCGCGTGACTTCGCCAATCGTGGTCGTGGCAGTGACACGATCGACGCCGGCGCCGGGCACGACGTCGTATTCGCTGGCGGCGGGAACGACAACGTCGATGGAGGAAACGGACCGGACTTCGCGTTCGGCGGTTGGGGTAGCGACAGTATGGTCGGCGGAGCAGGCGACGACATTCTTGTCGGCGATCCACTGAGACTGAGGCTGGATCCGGTTGACGAGGTCGAGGGGCTGGACAGCGTAGAGGCAACATTGCGCGATATCATCGTCGAACCCGTCGATCCCGGTCCCGAACCGATCGTAGGAAATGACAGGCTCGCGGGCGGCGACGGCGATGATCTTCTGCTCGGCATGTTCGGCAACGACAGGATCAACGGCGGCCGTGGTAACGACCGTGCCTTCGGTGGCGCGGGCAACGACTACGTCCAAGGCGGCTGGGGCGACGACGGTCTCCGGGGCGGCCGCGGCAATGATATCCTGGTCGGGGATCCGGCCGATATCGTCGCCGTGCCAGTGCCTACGCCCGTCGATGCCGAACTGGCTGCCTTCGAGGATGTCATGGTCGCGGCCGTCGATGCCGAGTTGATCCCACTCGGCGGAAACGACACTCTGCACGGCGGCAACGGCAACGATCAACTGTTCGGCATGCTGGGCAGAGACACAATGGACGGCGGCAACGGGAAAGACGCCCTGTCCGGCGGATCCGCAAACGACAGAATGCAAGGCGGCTTCGGTGCCGATCGTCTCGCTGGCGGTGCCGGTGACGATCATCTGGCCGGCGATCCGGTGGATATCATTCCTACCGCAGCTGTGTCTGTAATCGATGCGTCTCCGGCCGTCGCGGTGGCAGATGTGCCCACAAGGGATAACAAGGATGTCCTGAACGGCGGTGCCGGCAACGACACGCTGAACGGCATGCTCGGCAACGACTGGATCTATGGCGGTGCCGGCAACGACACGCTCGATGGCGGCTCCGGAGACGATTGGATGTACGGTAACGCCGACAACGATCGAATGAACGGCGGGTACGGAAGCGACCGGATGTACGGCGGCGCCGGTCACGACCGAATGGATGGAGGGTTCGGCGACGATTATCTCTTCGGCCAGGCCGGCAATGACTTGATGTACGGCGGGGCAGGAGACGACTGGATGTTCGGCGGCGCCGGAAACGACCGCATGTTCGGTGGCGAAGGTGACGACCACTTGTACGGCGGTGCCGGCAACGACTACCTGAACGGCGGCCCCGGCAACGACGTCTTCGTCGGCGGGCCGGGGCGAGACTTCATCTTCGCCCGCGACGGGTTCGTCGACCTGATCTTTGCAGACGATGACGACTTCATCATCAAGGATCCGGATGACATCGTCATTCCAGTCGACTAGGTGTCACCAATTCTCGCATTTTCCTTCTGCACAGTGGCCGTCGCCAATAAAGCGACGGCCACTGTTCGTTGCGGACGAACCGGCTGTCACACCCAACTGGCACGCAGTTAACATGTGCCGGCTCCGGCCCATGCGAGACTCGTTCTCGTGCCCCGTGGATTGTGCCGCAGTCTGAAAATTGAGGCGTTTTCTATGTCCGGTTTCTGGGCCGTATTTCGATTGCAGAAGCGGGGAGACGCGTTAGGTGTTGGTGCGCGCCTTTGCAATCCACCGACGGGGACCTGTCCAAACAATGGTCGGCGCGGCAATAATGATTGACGGACTGCCTGACAGGCATCTGTGCGACTTCGTTCGAAGATCTGGGGACTTACGATGGTGACACATGCCGTCCTGGTTACGCTCTATCTTTCCGTCGGCGCCACCGCTCCCACCAACCGCATTCCTGACGCCGTTTCAGAGGCGGATGCGATCAAGCGGGCAATTGGGACCGCAGCTTCGATTGAGTGCACCTTCTTCCAGCCCAAGCCGCCGTCGCGAGTCGTGATACGGGACGTGGAGACCGCAAAGAAGCTGAGCGCTGCAATGAAGTTCAAGGACGTCAAATTGGCTCCGACCGCGAGGATCGCTAACAACCATGTTTTCGGGTTTCGTGTTTTCGGGCAAGATGGCAGGCTTCTCGTCAGTTTCACGCTGATAGGGGAAGACTTGGTGTTCTTTGGACAGGCGCCCGCGTACCGGGCAACTTTGGAATCAGTCGACTTCTACCGTCTTGTGTACGCCTACTTTCGGGACGAACCGGAGCCAGAACCAAGTCACGACAAGCTGAAGTTCGTCGCGTCGTATCAGGACAAGACGGGATCGTTGTGGGGTAACGGGAACGCGGTTGCCGTGAGCAACAACGGGAATTTCGTCTACGTGGCCGACGGTGCCCATGATGCGCTGCTTACCTACGTACGCTCGCATACGAGCGGCAAACTCATGTTGTCGGCGGGGCCCCAATACCAATGTGCCGATGTCCCGGACCGGATCCCCCGCGCAAAACCGCACGACCATCTCAGCATGCCCGTGGATTTGGCCGTGAGTTCCGACGACCGTTTCGTCTACCTTGCGGCCGAATTCTCCCACGCTATCACCGTCTTCCGAGGAAATCGCGGTGTAGGAATCTCCGATCCGATCCAAGTCGTCAAGAGCAACCGCGACGGTATGGGCCCGATGGAACAGCCCCAGAGCGTCGTCCTCAGCCCCGACGGTCGAAATGCGTACGTCGTGGCGAAGACATCGCGCGCGCTCGTCGTCTTCGCAAGAGACCCGGATGAGGGCACGTTGACCTTTGTCCAGAGTCATCCGGAAGAGGAGTCGCCCAGTTACGCTGCAATCAGCCCGGACGGCAAGCACATCTACGTTGTATGTCACAAGTCGTCGGTTAGCTGTTACCAACGCAACGAGCGCGACGGACGCGTCGAACGCGTGCAACTTCTGCGCGATGCGCGTTACAAGCCTGGAGAGCCGCTTCCCGACAACCGCGGGCTGAAGTTTGCCAGTTCGGTCATGGTGAGCCGGGACGGAAAGAACGTCTATGTCACGAGCCTGCGACGCGGCGTGAGCGCGTGGGCGCGGAACGCTGAGTCCGGCGAACTGGAGTTTCTTCAGCGTTTGGACAACGGAATGGAAGGCACGGACGGTCTGGACTATGCCCTGTCGCTGACGATGAACCCAGCCGATACGCTAGTTTACGTGGCGGCACAGAAGGACAGCGCGTTGACGGTGTTCGAGCGTCAAAAACTCGACGGCAAACTGCGATTCCTGGAGGTCGTCAAGGATGATCCGCCCAACGTGGAAGGAATGCTCGGAGCGCGCGCCGTGGCGATCAGTCCAGACGGCAAGCACGTCTACGTAGGCACAGGCGTGAGAACGACGGTCGTACTGAGCACCGTCCCCGGGCTCAGACCGTTCTAAACGTTCCTATAGTCATCGCCCCGAGCGCCGCATACGCGTTCGCGGGCCATAATGATCGGCTCGGCAGAGAACACTCTCCTGGGAGCTGGCTCGGGCGTGATACCGGAGAGAACCACGCGTTCATTTCGTGAAGTCTGTTAATGAGTCACATGTACCGCGACACGCGGATACGGCTTGTATATGCCAGTCGATCGACGTAGGAGAAACGAATGCGACATTTGACGCCTTCACGTGGTCGGGACTTCATCTTGGGTTTAGGTTTCACGTTGATGATCGCGCTTCTTGTCATCTCGCCTTTCGAAGGAATCTGGCAAGGGCACGAAGAGTTGCGAGCGGCCGCTGGCGAGGCCGGAACATCGGAAAGCCAGACGCGGCACGGCTTAACCATCGACGAAACGCTCGGCTCCGTCTTTCTGCGGCCTATCGAGGGGGGAATTAGGCACCTGTTCAAGAACTCCAATCCGCTAGCGAAAGGGCAATTGTATGAGATATTGAGTGAGCCGGAGCACTCTGAGTATCATGCGTCCCTTGTCTGCATTCTGGGCTACATCGGAGATGGTGATGATGCGAAGAGGCTCGAAGGGATTGTCCGGTCCCGATATAGCGGAGTCTTGTCGAAACCAGAGAAGAACACGATTTGTGTCCTTTTTGTCAGTCTCGGCGTTATGGCACGTCGGGATGTGGCGGAGGCCAAGCAGGTCCTTGATCGGATGATGACTCTCTCCTATTGGGCCGACGTCAAGTTCAGATACTACCCTCCGAAACACACCGCCCGTCCTCCGTTTGAGTACGAATCGGTTGCGCGAGTCACGCGAGGGTTTGCGATCGCCGAAACCGGTGAACTACGTGCGCGAATCGAAAAGATCTTGGATTCAATCGCCGATCCCGAACGAAAGAAGTACATGGAGTATCGTCTCGATCTCACGTCGCTGGCGGATTACGTCAGAGAATTCAAGGCGGACGAAGCGGTACGTATAACTCCTGAGCTGCGTGCGATCTGCCGGAAGTTGGGACAGAAGTATCTAGGAAAGGCTCCCCCTCCGGCCAAACCAAAAGACAAACCTGTAAGCAATCGCACCCTGCATGAAGGTATCTCGAACGGAGCACCGGAAGTACTCCCAACGTTGATCGATCGGCTAATACGGCACGCAAGCGAGGGCCGATCGGCTATCAAGCGCCCAGCCGATATTGCGGTGGCCATCATCGGCGCGGAGAGATTTCGCATCGAAGAGGCCGTTCCCGTATTGACGCGAATATACAGCGACGCCGAGGTATCGCGGGAGCTTCGCTACCATGCGCTGCACGCAATCGCGTGGATCAACGCACCGTCAGCCAAGGCTGTGCTAACGGATGCGTTGCAGGATGAGACCTTGCCGGTCGGATGGCGTTGCTGGGTCGCTTTCGCGCTGGTCGGCCAGGATGCCGATGTTGGAAGGGAATTCCTCCTGCGCGTCTACGAACAAGATTTGCAGCGGATTCGAAACAAGGACGGACCACGGCAGATGCCCCACGATGTGATGGCTCGGCTGGACGACCTCTGGATGTTTGACCGGCTGATCGAGTTGCGAAATGCCGAAACGCATGACGTGGCGAGGAAAAACCTAGAGAATCGTATCGAACGGGTCGAAGTGAATCGTTTGGCTTTGAAGGAACTAGTGAGTCGCGCTCAGGACAGCAACTGGCCGCAGAACCTGTATCGACGTTGCCCGGCGCTGCAGGCGCTGCGATGGAGGGGCAATCTCGAGACAATTCCACTCGTCCAGGCATTGCAGCCTTCGGCATGCGACATCCAACGCGACGATGTTCAGCAGCAATTGCGGACGCAGAACGCAAACCTCGACCGGCTAAAACGCGAGGTGATTGCGGAAATCCGCCAGCGGCACTGGCGCGACATGCCCAACACACAGGAAACGCTCGACGCATGCCGTCGCCTGGCCGACCTTGGCGACGCCCCGGTCTTTGCGAAAGACGCTCCCCTGAAACCACAGCGGACGCCTGCACTCGACGCCGAGTCCTCACGGCAACTCGCCAATGATGCCCGCAAGCAGTTTGACGCAATCCGAGCACGGATTGAAGAAGGCGAGTTTGAGACCATTCGCGAACGGCTGCTTGAAGATGGCCGCGTGATGGACGCAGAGCGGATGAGGATGGGTATTCCTGAATTCATCAAGGACTTGCGGTTTGAACAGCGAGTACTGGAATCCTTGGGCGACAAGCAACTCGTCTTCTTGGACGCGAAATGGATTCAGGAAGGTACCCCGCGGCAGGATGGCGACGTGGAAGTGAGGTTCAAAGTCGCCGAATCTGCCAAGATTAGCGAACACCTTTTCCGCAACCGTGGCAGTCGTTTGACCGTGGCGGCCGACGGATCGCTCGTGGTGCTCATGAAGCGGAGCAAGGGAAAGTGGTACTGGAACCCATTCGGATGGTAATCCCAGGAAAGGAGCGACGGCGATGCTTGAAGAAGTCTCCAGAGCTGTAGTGCTCTGGTGAGTCGGAGGATTGGGGATGGGTGGCCGCGGCTGGACTGAGCGTTAGTGAAGGAAGCCCCAGGGGTTTCGGGCATCGTCCGCCAACTCCGGCCACTCGACGATCAAGTGTTGGCAGAGCAGTAGCTTCTATCATACGCCATCGCTGACAACTACGAGCCGGTGATTTGGCTGACGTCCCAGACGAGTACGTTGTTGTCTTTCATCCCGGCGGCTAGAGATTTGCCGTCGGGAGAGAAGCTGACCGAGTAGACGGGGTTCTCGAACTTGCCGAATTCCGCGACTTGTTGTCGCGTGGTTGTGTCGAAGATCCGGATGGATTCGATTTCGTTGGCGAGCCACGAACCGGCGGCAACGTATTTCGCATTTGGCGATACGGCAATCGAGTGGCTGGCTTGCGCACGAATCTGGAAAAGTTGTTTTCCCGTCGATGTTTCGTACGCGCGGATCCAAGAACCAGTCGCGGTGAAGACCGTGCGACCATCTGGCGATGCGACGGCGTCGTTTAACGTGCCGCCATAGCCGTCGGGTTTGTAGACAATCGCTTGTTGGCCCGTAGCGCCATCCCATAGCTGCAAATCGCTCCCGTGACGAGGCGCAAGCAGGAGCCCCCTGCCGCCGGGCAAGAATTGGGACAAGCCAACCTGCTTCTTGTCCCACGCAAGCGAAACGGTACGGGCCGCCTGCTTCACGTCCCACAATTCAACACCGCCTGCGCCAGGCATCGCGACGATCGCAGTCAGGTCCGGTGAGAACGTTCCAAACTTCACGCCGTCCGACGACAGTTTCTTGACCAATCGACGAAGTCGCAGGTCCCATACACGGGCAACTCGATCGCCATAGACGGCTCCCAATCGACTACCGTCTGGCGCAAATTGCACGAGCAGTACGTTGCCCTCGCCCACCAGGTCGCTACCGAACTTGTCCACACGTCTTTTCGTTTCGAGATTCCAAAGGTGGACGTAGCGATACGTACCCGTCGCCAGATACTTTCCATCAGGCGAAAACGCGACGCGGTAGACTTCGCTATTATCGTGCTTCAGAGTAAAGGCTGGTGCCAAGCACCAAGACGATGCAACCTCTCGGATTCTCGCGACCAGCGCATGCGGGGTTGGCTCGAACGCTAACTCATAGTGCCACTCGCCAGCCCCCCGGCTCCGCAGGCCGACCACCACTTGACACTTCGTATTCAACCGTATGACAAACTCGCTCGTCTCAGGCGCGGCATCCGCGTCAAGCGTTTTCCATCCGGTCAGAATGGCGTTGGGCTCCTCGTCCGGCGTTATGCTGTTCTCGTCGAGCCACCCTTCAATGGCCGCAACGGCCTGCGGTAAGGGAACGGCTTTCTCTAACGGCGAAATGCGGATGCTGGATATGACCGTGTCGGTCTGCTGCAAGCTGAGCGAGCCCAGCAACGGTATGATCAGCGCACCTCCGCCCGGCAGGTTCACCGTCAGACGGCATTTCGTCTGATGGATAATTCGTCCTTGCGGCACGCCGCGGTAGGAGTTCCAGGTGAGCCCCCTTACGTCCTTTACAGTGCCCAACAACGGCATGGTGACTGGCGAAATGGGATCTTGTGGCGGCACTGCCAGAGGCTCAACGTCAAGCAGTTCCATCATAGCCGCATTGCCGCTATTCTGAGCGAACTGCCCAACCTCCCAACCGCTGTCGTTCGTTGCATATCGATCTGCGCCCGCGTCTAACAGAGACTTGCAGGCATCGAGGTTGCCCATGCGCACCGCCTCCATCAGCGGAGTTACTCCGCCGCCTGCCCGCGACTCGATATCCGCACCGGCTTTGGCCAACACGCTGATCACCTCGGCGCTGCCGCTTCCGGCTGCCGTATGTAGCACGCTGGCCCCGTGTTTGTCCATGAAGTTGGGAGCGGCACCCGCATCCAGCAATACGGCAACGATGTCCGGCCTGCCGCTCGTGCCAACTGCGGCCTGCAACACAGAACGTCCATTGTCATCCTGGGTCACCGCATTCACGTCGGCCTTTTGTTCGATCAAATACTCTGTGATGGCGAGCTTTCGATAGCCAACAGCCACATGCAACGGCGTCCGACCGTCGTCCAATGACGCGTTCAACTGCATGCCGGATTTCAGAAGTGAATCAACGACAGCCAATTGATCTCGACGAACCGCTGCGCGAAACGCCTCGCTGACGTCTTCAACTTCCATTGTCGCGCCGCGTTCCAACAGAAGCTGTACGATTCTGTTCCGCTCGTGCTTCATGGCACGAGCAAAGGGCGTTTCACCTTGTTCGTCCTTCTGGTTCGGGTCGGCGCCAGCGTCCAGCAGCAACTGAACGAGTTCAAGATTCTCCTCGTCGAGTGATGTGACAGCGTGATACAGCGGGGATTGCCCGAACTGGTTCAGAGCCTTTGGATCCGCGTCACGTTCGATCAACGCGCGAGCCAACTCGACCTTGCCGAATCGCGCCGCGAAATGCAGCGACGTTTCCCCATTCTTCGTCGCGAGCGTCGTCAAATCGGGCTGCTGCTCCAGCAGCGCCGTGATTTCTTCAGTGGTTGAATTGACAAGCCAAATGATCCGTTGGTCGGCCGGCGCATCCAGCCCGGGTCCTAACTTCGCCTGTTCGATGATCGCAAGACGTATCTTGAATTGATCGTCTCCGAGTCGACATAGCGGCCACGGAGTCGGCGCGTCTGGCATCTGCAAGTAGAGTAGCCCGTCCTTGAATACCGCTTTCGCGGACGCCGTCTCTGGGGCTCCGTCACGCCCAGTTCGTGCCAGTCGAATCTCCAGTGTGTTATCACGTACGTTCGTGACCTCGTACGGGGCGGTATTCGGCCGGCCCTGGCCGTTATCCATGGTCACCTTGCCATCGGCGAAGTGAAGAGCCAGCGAGCCTAACATGCCTTCCAGACGCGGCGCCATTACCCTCGCGTTGGGATCTCCGGCCTGTTCCATCTGCCGGAGCATCTTGCGAAGTCCGTCTGCGTCCAGCATCCAGCAGCCCGATAGGGCTTCCGCCGATGCCTTCACCGGGGCGGTTGCGCCGTTGCCGTCCGTGCCCGCGTTGTTCGAGCTTCCCGCCGAGCCGTCGCCGGGGCTTGGGGCATTCGCCGATTCGTTTGAGGTGCCGCAGCCGATGATCGCGACAGGAACGAACAGCAACAGATTGGCGAGGTATCTCATGTTTCGCTTCCGAAGCCGCGAGTCATACGTTCGGGTCACCTGTACGACACAGTCTGGCCGGCGCTGGCAGGCCCGCACCTTGGGCGTCCATGGCATAATCCTCTTCAGTCGTCGCTTCCACGCCGAGCGGACGCAACACCAGCTTGGTCAATTCGGGACGGCAGTGAATCCGCAATGTCTGCACCCCCGACACACCGCGACTGACGTGCAGCAATGTCGGCTTCACATAGTATACGCCACCCGAGTACCTCACACCGTAATAACTTGGGCCAACTATTGGCCCGATTATTGGAAATCGTATCTGTCCGCCGTGCATGTGCCCTGCGAGCATTAGGTCGAAGTCGTGCGCGCGAGCCCACTGGATTCGATCTGGCGAGTGAGAAAGCAGTACTCGCGGCAATCGACGTTTATCCAGAACATCCGGACACTCTGTCATATCGGGCGCAGGACGGAACCACGGCAGTTCATTACCCGCTAGAATCATTTTCCGGCCGCGTACTCGGACCTCGAGCCAACGTCCGCCGAGGTACGTCAATCCGGCATCCTCGAATGCTCCAGTGAGGAGGGAGGTATCATGAATGCGTGTTTCGTGATTTCCCAAGACGTAGAACACGCCGAACTTGCCGCGAAGCCGTCCCAGCACGTCGCCGATCCAAGGGAGACATTTCTGTTTGTCGATAATGTCGCCGGTGAGCGCCACGAGATCCGGCTGCATCTCGTTCGTCTGATCCACGACGAAATCGAAAAACTCGCGGGTGATTCTGCCAGTGAAGTGCAAGTCGGACAAATGCGCGATCGTTAGGCCATCCAACGCACTCGGCAAGCGTGGGACGACAACAATCTTCTCGTTCACTTCCAAATCAAGGGCTTGATTTCCTGGCAGAGCGACAAGCAATCGCGTAGGAAGATCGCCGCATGGCAGTAGTCCCAGTCGCCGGCCGACATGCACAGTGCATCGTTTGCAGCCAGCTAAGTGTGGGCTGTTGCTCGCGTAGCCGCGCCAGCACCAACTGACGATGGCGGGCACGGCGATGCCAAAGCACAACCAGAAATACACTTGGACCCACGTACCCTGGCCAAGAATCGCCAGTGGATCAACAAATAGGTTTCCGGACGCGGCGGTCCATACCGCCAGCACGGCCAACGGGCACACCATCACCAATAGGGCCGCATTCTTCGTCGTTTTCACCAGACGACGGTGCCAGCCGATCGCGTGCAAGCGATTATGCACGGCTACCCAGAGCGCAAGATGCCCGAGAAGAGCAAGACAGAAAATGAGAAGCTTGGCCGGCAACATCGTTACGTCTGATCCTGACATTCGAGAATCGTCTCGATCACGTCCAGCAACTGATCGACTCGGAACGGTTTGTACAGCACCGCCTTCGGGTGCAACCCGTCCTGGCGTGCCTTGACAATGGAATGTCCCGGATCGTATCCAAATCCCTGCATCAGCACCAATGGCACTTTGGCCATCATCGTCTTCAGATGGACCTGCAGATTGTGTCCTGTCATATCCGGCAGCCGTACGTCGGAGATGATCACCCCATACGAGGCGTCGGCCGGACTGCTGCGGACCATGGAGATCGCGTGTCCGCCGGTCCGTGCCGTCTCGACAAAGCAGCCCATCCGAGCCAACAACGCATGAGCGGATTCGAGCATTTCCTCATCCGCGTCCACGACCAGAACGCGTACGCCCTCGAACCGCCGTTGATCCTCCGACTGGACCACCGCCGGAACGGCCTCTGCCGGGGACATGTTCTTGCCTACTTCCTGGATCAGGCTCCTAATGTCCCGAGCACGTCTCAAGATCGATCTGAGTCTGTCTTTGATCTCCGTGTCGTTTCCACTGTAGTTTTCGATGACCTGGACGGTGTCGTTCAGAATATGGTCGATCGGCAAGGCGACGGCCCGGTGGATTGCTTCGATGCTCTTCTGCAAGGCATCGGCTCTCTGGGCGACCAGCAATTCCAGCGTGTTCAGGGCCACTGCCACGTCACGGGCAAAAATCTCCAGGAATACCAAATCGTTTTCGCTAAACGCCAGCGGCTCGGAGCTTTCCACGTTGAATGTGCCAATCACGCCGTCATGAAGCACCAGAGGAACTGTCATCGAGCTTCGCGCGCCTTCGAATCCCGACAAATACAAGTCGTCTTCCGACGTGTCTTCGCACAGGTAGCTTTGGCCGGTCGCTGCGACAAAACCGGTCACCCCGTGGCCCTGGCGTTGGGCAAACAGCGATCGTCCCGCAGCGTCCTGGTCCATTCCCACGGACAAGAGCGGCGTCAATTCACCGGTGGTGTGCTCCAATAGCCGAATCTCTACTACGCTGAAATTCAACAAGTCTTGCGTGCAGTGAATGATGTTGGACTTCAGCAGATCGATACGATCCTCGACGGACATCTCCGATACTTCTTCGGGTTTCAGATCGGTCAATCTGATACCGGCCTGGTGGATCGCGTCCAGTTTCTGCTTCCGGTGCATCTCGCGAGTGATGTCGCGGATGACGGCGATCAATTCTCGTCGGGCTGCCTTCGGTTGGCTGACCGGTGCCACGTGCAATTGATAGTATTTCTTCTCGTGCACGCGTAGATCTGTCGAGAAGCTCTCGCCGGTCACCACAGCCTTGTTGAACGGAGAAAACTCGGGCCCAAGGATCTGAGGATCGCCAAGGGCAGTAAAGAAATCGGCACCATTCGCGTCGTCGCCGACAATCAACTCCCGGAAACGAGAATTGCACCACGCAATGGCGTTGTCGTCGGCCACCAGCGCAACGCCGTCCGGCAAGTCCTCGAGAACGCGTTCGTTCCATCCTTGCTGCTCGAAGTCAGAACCGCTCTTGAACGCCTCGCCAGCACCAAATACGCCGACGTAATCACCTTGCTCAAGCAGTGAGGGTACGTCTTTGGCGTTGGCGACTTCGAACGTATCGAACAGGTCGCGAAGCATTGCGAAGGCGACTGCGCCGCCATTCTCTTGATCGCCGAGAAAAAGGATCTTGGGTTTGTCGGTCAAATCCCCCCCCTGGTTCTGCTAGTCTAGCAACAAATTATAGAAACGCCATTTACTATGGACAACTACGCTGTGCGAAGCTCCAGGTCACCGCATCTCCCCCAGAATTACTCCCAAAAAACGCCATAGCGGTAATCGCGCATATACTGTAAAAGTCCCTCGGAAAAAGCCGCGTACGGTGCGGCAGATTCACAGATTCCTTTCCGTCGGCTCGAATAGCATGATCGTCGAGGATTCCCGCGACCTTCGAGCGGAAAGGGTTCCAGGAGGCCCATCACACCAAGTCGGTTTGAAGGTGTTGTCGTGATGAAAAGTGTGCGATTTCGCGAACCTATTGTCATCACAGGGATTGGCCTAATCACCTCTGTGGGGAACGATCGCGAAAGCGTTTGGCGAGCCATCCGGCAAGGCAAGAGTGGCGTCCGCAGGCTCTCCGGCCTGGAAGGCATCCCGGATGGCATGCTGCTTGGTGCCCCGGTCGACATCGAACCGACCGTGCCGGGCGAGCTTAAGAACATCACACTTGCTAAGCATGCTGCCGCAGAAGCCCTGGAAGATGCCAAGGTGGATTTCGATTCGGTCGATCGTGAGCGTTTCGGCTGTGCCTGCAGTGCTCACATGACGGACGCTTCAGGAATCACCGCAAACTTCGGCCCGTCGCAACCGCTCGACGCAAATGCAGTTCAATGGTGGGATCAGTGCCTGCCGAACACATCGTGTGCAGTGTTGGCCCAGAAGTACGGGCTGCTGGGACCGCGAATCTCGCATTCGACAGCGTGTGCCAGTGGTTTGCTTGACATACTGGCCGCCACGCGATTCATTCGCGATGGACAGTGTGACATCGCGTTGGCTGGAAGCGGCGAGAGAATCAATTCGCTGTTCGCCGCCGCATTTAACAATATGCGAGTGCTAGCGGATGACGATGTGCCCGAACGGGCCGCTCGGCCGTTCGACCGCGACCGCAAAGGATTCGTGTTGGGCGAGGGATCGGCTATGTTCGTTGTGGAACGATTGCGCCATGCCAAAGCGCGAGGTGCACGCATCTACGCCGAAATCCGAGCTGGCAAAATGCTGGGCGAGGCCCACCATGTGACGGGCATGGATGGAGAAAGCGACACACTGGGCCATCTGATCGGCCAGACGCTCCGTGCAGCCGACCTTGGCCCTGCTGATGTGGGCTACATCAATGCACACGGAACGGGCACTGAGCAGAACGACGTTGCCGAGGTGCGAGGTATCCGCCATGCCTTCGGTAAGGCCGCGGACGACATTTGCGTCAGTTCGGTCAAGTCAATGATCGGACATTTGGTTAACGCCTCGGGCAGCGTCGAGTTGGCTTTGACTGCACTAGCCATGCGAGATGGATTTGCGCCTCCTACACTCAACCTCCACAACCCAGATCCTGAATGCGACCTGGACTGTCTTCCTCTGGTCGGCCGGGCCAATCGCTTCCAGCATGCTCTGAAGCTGTCGGTGGCATTTGGCGGTCATCTGGTCGCTGCCGCCCTATCACGCTGGAACGATGCTCGTTTCGGATTCGCCTATCCAACGCCAAGCAAGCCGCAAAGGCATCTGCCGAAAATCGTTGACGAAACGGCGGGGCGGGAGGCTCTCCTGAGACCGTCTCCCGCAATCTGACGACTTTCCGGGCCATCAATTGCGTAGAGTTTGCGCAAAGTGACGCGTTTCTGAAAAAACCGTGTCATTCACCTGGTGTACCGCAACGCAGGTCACTCACTATGCAGCCCGTCGGACTTTGGACGCGCGATCGTCTGTTTCCTTCCTCAAGAAGTCGCTGATGGGGATGATCACGGGTTCCGGCTCGGCGGTCTCGTCTGCTTCGGCGACTTCTTTGGGCTCCACGTCTGTGATCTCATCCACCGGAGTCAACGCGAGATCCATGTACTGTTTCGCCTGTGCGTCGCTTCTGATCCGATTGGAAATGCGTCGCAGCTTGAGGAGATACAGTCCGAAGGACAGCCAGTTGGAAGCCGTTTCCCAAACTCGGCGCGGAAAGAAGAGGAGCGGGCTCTCTTTCGGAAGGGTTGGCCGTCTCGTCGTGCGCACCTTTCGCCTGAAAACTCCACTTTGCAGCGGATGCACTCTCTCGAAACGGTAGCTGCCGTAGACGAACAGAACCGCGAGTCCCATTTTCCACGCTCCACGCCCGCCGGCCGCCTCGGCTCGCCGCATCAGGGTTTCGACATGTTCCGTGCTGTAATACAGATGCCAAGCCCGATCGTAGATGTCCCGCCATTCCTCTCTGCTCATTCGTGGATGCTCGACGGTGACATGTTCGGCGTCATAGATATTCAGGTCCGGGTCCATCCAGACACCCTGCTCGACTAGATTTCTATGGTCTTCCGAGCCGGGAAATGGGGTCATCGCGAAGAACTCGAGAATGTCGATCGGGAGCTCCTCCTGCAGAATCTTGATGTCGCGCTCGATGGTTTCAGGTGTGTCGCCTGGAAAGCCGAGAATATAGCCGGCGTACGTGATCACACCGTTCGACCGCCACTTCTGAAGCATCTTGCGGTATTCGCTGAAGTTGTTTTGGTGCTTGTTGGCTGCCTTCAGATTCTCAGGGCTCACGCTCTCCATACCGATGAACACACGGTTGCAGCCCGCACGCGCCGCTTTCTCGATGAAGTTGGGGATCTTATGGGATTGCATGTCGGCCTGGATGAACAGCTTCAGCTTGATTCCGTCGTTTTCCCGCAGTTCGATCAAGCGGTCGAAGATCGACTCCCAATTCTTGTTTCGTGCCATATTGTCGTCGGTGATGAAGAAACGCTTCACGCCGTGTTCGACATAAGCCCGTACCATCCTCTCTACGTCGTCGGCAGTACGGTGGCGGGACTTCCGCCCCTGAACATTGATGATGGTGCAGAAACTGCAGCGAAACGGACAACCGCGCCCGACGTCGAACGCCGAGTAGTTGGAGTACTTCTTCACAAGCTCGCTTGGAAGAAACGGCGTGACTTGGCCTTCCAAACCAGGCAAATCGTCCAAGTAGTTGTAGGCGGGCTTCAGATTGTCGTGATACGTGTCGGTAAACAGGAGATCCAGGCGATTGCCTTCAACCTCGCCCGCAAACAGAACCATACCCAGGTCCTGTGCTTCTTTGATTTCAGAAGGAAGTTCGGGCAGCATTGCTATGCTACCGCTGATGTGAAAACCGCCGATGATGACCGGAATACCCGCGTCGCGAAATTTGCGTCCGATGTCAACTGCCCGAGGGAACTGATTCGTCTGGACGCCAGTCAACAGAACCACACCGCGGCCACCCTCGTTCCGAATTCGCTTGATGATCTTCTTCGCGGGAATGACCGTGTGGCATTCATCGTAGCCGTTGACGACGATGTCTACGTCGTCTCCCAGCACCCGCCGTTCGCTCGCGTCCACGGCCTGGGCCAGTATCCCTCCCATCGAATTCGACGGCACGAATGCTCGCACCCACTGAATCACGTACCCGTCATCGTCGTAGTGCGACGGCTTGATCACCTCGACGAAGAACTTCTTCCGAGTCGCTGTTGATGAGACCATTAGGACTCTTTCGGTTCGGCGTATGGATGACGAATGTCGTAGGCATCACCCGGATGTTGGTTGATTGGCAGTTCGATGATGTCGGCCGCGTTTGTCGATCAAATTGGCAGCGTCAGGTCACACGAGGAAGGCGCGCCACACACCGCCTCGAAGAAGCTCGCCTGGGAAAATCGATGACGGGCGGAGACAGGGAAATCTGGGCGAGTCACCGTATAGCAGGCCCCCCGAGCAGCGTCAATAGATTGTTTCGGTAACGCTTCAACAGGGCGTAGTACTCAGTTGCAGTGATAGCAGTGCTTGCGTGAATTTGGCGAATTGAAGATGCGCAGCACTACTCGCCCAATGCACTGTCAACGGCGCGTCGGAACTCTTCGCTGATCTTCACTTCGAACGGTTCATCTGGGACCTCCGCCTCGTCCGCCTTCTTCTTGCACTCGGCCAGGAAGTCTCGCAGTTCCTGGTCGGTCACTGATTCCTTCATTTGCTGAGTCCCATCCGGCATCTCGTTCGTCATGTGTTCCATCAGCGGCTCAATTTCGCTGGGGTCAATCTTCTCCTCGTACACGCCGCGTAGCACTCGTTGAAGCGTCACTCGCGCCTGTTCCTTCTCTTCGTCGCTGAGCCCCGAGGGCACAACGTATTTGGCTTCGATCGAGTAGACCATGATTACGCCGATGAGTGGCGATTCTGCCAACTCCTCCATGATTCGCCCCAGGTCCTCAGTTGATATTTCGCCCGACTTGTACTTATCCACCACGCGGTCGACCTGTGCGACGATCGCTTGCTTCTCCTCTTCGTCCAACTCTGACTCGTCGACGACGCTCACAATCATCTCGCGAGCCACGTCGCTTGCAATCGACTTTACGTTGCTGACCACATACCATACGACACCCGCGCAAATGCCAACGCCTAGCACAAACGCCACCAGACAGCCGAGCAAGCATCCCGGTAACCACCCACGCCCTGTGCTTTGAGGTGGAGGCGGCCCGTCCGAAAACGTATCCTCTTGCGGCGGTGGCTCGTAGGGTGCAGGGTCCTGGAAAGGCGTAGGCTCCTGGAAGGGGGTGGACATAATCGGCCTCCAGCGGGAATAGGGCTCGACGACACAGACGAATTATACAAAGAGATACTGCATATTGACCAGAAAAAGGGATATAATACAACCGCCTGTGCTACCGGGTCATATCTGCTGACGGGTCCGTCAGACGTACCAGAACGGGTGATGACATGTTCAAGAGATCGGCCTCGAACGAAACGGACGCCCCTGCGGTGCCAACCGCGTTGCCCGACGACGAAGTCGCGATGTCGACAGATGCCGCCGACACCGAGGAATATGAGGAGGACGAATTCGAGTACGTGGGGGGAAGAAGCTTGTTCTTCAAGCTCCTCTACAGTTTCGGCTCGTGCGGCATTTCGCTGGTAGTCCACTTGGTTGGCCTGCTCGTGACGGCGTATCTGACGTTGCCGGAGCAGGTCACGAATCTCGAAACGCTCGTCGAAGCGGTGTTTGAATCGACGATAGAGGATCCGCCCGTCGAGTTCGAGCTAGATCCCGACATCACAGTGACCACCAATCCGACAGCGGCAGCGATGTCCTCCAGTCCCATGGTCGGCGTGGGCGTAGGAGTCGACGCGAGTACGGGGCCGCCGCAATTGGACCAGGAAGTGATGCAGGTGGCCAAGGAGAGCGCAAATGCTACGGAGATCAGCATTGACCATCCTCTGGCCGGCGTGCCATCGTTTAATGAGTTGGTCGAACAGATACCTGATGGCCAAATGAAAGGCGAGGCGCGCGCTGTCGTTGATGACTACAAGGAAGCCATGGACCGCATCTCGCAGGAACTGGTGATGATGATGGAAAACGGGCCGGTCCTGGTGATCTGGGCGTTCGACGAATCGGGCAGCATGAAGGACGACCAGGCGGAGATCCGCGAACGCATTAACAATGTTTACCTTCAGCTGGGCTTGGTTGGACGTGATAAGAGGCAATGGCTGGAAACCGCGATCATAAGCTATGGAGAAAAACTCCATACTCTCACCTCCCGCCCCACGAGCGACATCTCAGAGATAAGGAAAGCGATTGACAGTATTCCTGAAGACAAGTCCGGCCTCGAGATGATGTGCCAGGCGGTCGGGTACGCGGTCGCGGGATTTCGCGAATACGCCCAAAGGACGCGGCGTCAAATGGCGCTGATCCTGGTGACGGACGAAAGCGGCGAGCAGAAGAACAATTGGGACTACCTGGAGCAGGCCATCGCTGAGGCGAAGGCTGCCAAGTGTCGGATCTACGTGTTGGGCCGCGAGGCCGTGTTTGGCTATCCCTACGTGTTCATACGTTGGAAACATCCACAGACGAACCGCCCCTACTGGTTGCGCATCAATCGCGGCCCTGAAACGGCATTCGTCGAGCAACTGCAAATCGATGGCTTCCGCAGGCGACATGACGCTTTTCCCAGTGGCTTCGGGCCTTACGAGCAATGCCGCATGGCTCGCGAGACAAGCGGGATATTCTTCATGTTGCCTAGCCTGGAATCGGCGCTGGTGCGAGGCGAGAAACGCAAGTACCAACTCGAGATCATGCGGCCCTACCGCCCGAATCTGAGTCATCGCGCCGAACTATTGGAGTACCGCGAGAAATATCCATTGAGAGCCACTATCTGGAAGTGCATCTACGATTTGGACCCCTACAACAAGAATATCTCTGCCCAAATCGAAATGCGCATTCATTTCTCGATTCAGTTCCCCGAGTTTGTTCGCCAAGCGCGCATCGAGCAGGCCAAGGCGACGAAATTCCTGGTCTATCTGGCCAATGTGCAGAAGGCAATGGAGGCGGGGGCGCAGTATCGCGAACAGGAAGACGACCCACGATGGCAGGCCAATTACGATTTGATTTACGCTCAGCTAGTCGCCTATCAGGCTCGAATCTGGGAGTACGGTGCGTCGCTTGAAGAGTTCATCAAGAAACCAAAGACCGCCCCGTTGACCAAATCGTCGCCCACTCGGCATCTGGTCCACTGGGATGTTGTCACACGCCCGCAGGTATTGACCGAGGAAAGCAAGCCGTACATCGATCGGGCCAACGAGTTGTTCAAACTCGTCATCAGCAACCATCCTGGCACGCCTTGGGCCGGCCGCGCACAGGGGGAGATGAGGCGAGGCTACGGTGTCGACTTCCGCCCCGACTACGATCCGCCGTATCTCAAACCATCAGGAAAGATAAGTCCCGTACCCAAGCTTTGATCGGAGTCGATCGCTGACGGAAGACTAACGGCCCGTTGCCTGTTCTCGTCGCAGTCGCTGTATCGGCTTCAGTCGGCGCAATCCACCTGATGGCAGGGCTGCAGGCAATTCGGTGAACTTTTGATGCTCCTCGGTGGACAAACACCTAATACGGGCGGCTATCTTTGTGTATGCACCGTTTGTGGCTTTGGCACTTTGCGGTAGTCTGAAGTAGAATAGGCAGAAGGACTGTTGGTTGTGCCAAATCAGGAGTTGACTTGATGACTAAACGCTTCTCGCGACGTTCGGTTCTGAAATCTCTGGCTGCCCTGCCCGTCGGGGCACTCGCGGCGGGCTCACTGAACACACCCGTTTTTGCAGCGAAAAAGGACCCTCGTTGGGAAAAAGCGATCAAACGAGGTTTGGATTGGGTTGCTCGAACCCAGTCGGCAATCCGCGGCAACTGGACGGCCGGCAACTATCCCACGGCGATGACGGCGCTGGCCGGAGTGGCGTTGATCTGTTCCGGAGCCACGACCACACAAGGGCCGTATGCCAAGAACATACGCCGCGCGGTTGATTACCTGCTGACCAAGTGCCGCTCGAACGGTTTGATAGGCGACCCCCAAACCGACAATCGCTACACGTACGGCCATGGCTTTTCAATGCTGTTCCTTTCGCAGGTCTTGGGCGAAGAACAGGACGAGGAGACGCGTGAACTCGTGATCGAAGCGCTCAACAAGGCCGTGGACTTTAGCTGCAAAGCCCAAACCAAATCAGGCGGCTGGGGCTATGTCAGCGCAAAGGACGGCAACGACTTCGACGAAGGTTCCACGACGATCACGCAGGTTCAAGGCTTACGAGGCTGCCGCAACGCCGGCATTCCCGTGCCAGCCGAGGCGATCGACAAGGCGAAGCAGTACATCTACAAATGCAAAAACCAGGATGGCGGCATCTCGTACAGCTCGCGCAACCGTGGCAGTTCGCGTCCGGCTATTACGGCCGCCGCCATGGCAACACTGTACAACGCAGGCGACTACGACAGCGAACACGTGCCACAGATGCTGGAGTACTGCAAGAAGACGTTGCATCAGGTTGCTGGTGGCGCGCGGTCCTACGGACACTGGCATTACACGTACCTGTACTACTCCCAGGTCGTCTACCGCCAAGGCCGCAAAGAATGGAATCCGTTCCGCGACAAGCTGTACGAAAAGGTCATTGGTGAACAGAACGACGAGGGGTATTGGACCGGAAACATCGGCCCAATCTACGTCACGGCCTGCAACCTGATCATGATGCAGCTGGACAAGGGATTCTTGCCCATCTATCAACGTTGAGCGTTGACCATTGAGATTGGAGCATTTCTCTCAGGCGGCCCGTCTCTGTTCTTCGACGCTGTCCTCGCTGACGGCCACGACGGTTAGCTTGTGGCGTCGGGCGAAGTCAATCGCATCCTGCTGGTCCACCACGATCGTCTTGTCGGCTTCCACCGCCAGCACGGACCCGCCAGCTTCGACGAGCGTCTGCATTGTATCGATGCCGATCGTAGGAACGTCGAACCGCATGTCCTGCTGAGGCTTCGCGACCTTTATCACAGTAAACCCGCCTTGCGGGCACAAGCGACCTGCGCGGCGAATGCACTCGTCCGTCCCTTCCACGGCTTCAACGGCCAGAACGGCTCGGCCCTTAACAGCGACCGACTGGCCGACATCCATACGTCCCATTTCCTTCGCCAAACGCCAGCCGAACTCGATGTCTTTCCACTGGGCTTTTGACGGTGAACGATCGGTCAGTTCTCCAGATTTCACGAGCAACTCCGGTACGAAGTCCGTAGCCGGCGCGAAATGGATCCCATCCTGGGCAAATGCGTCGACAACGGCAGTGAGTAGTGTGTCGTCTTTGCGGTCTTTGGTCCGCCCGAACCAGTGAGGATAGAATGTGCGAAAGGCGCGCAAATCCGGAAAGTGCTTCCAGAAGGCGAACTTGTGAAACAATCGAGTCTTGTGGATTTTGCCGGCCATGGTGGCCTGCTGGACGCCGCTTCTCCGGAAATACCGGATGGCGGCACCGAGTTTCCCCAGGCCGACTTCGTGGTAGTCGTGCGAACGATCGACGAGTACTCGATCTGCGTGATCTTTGATTCCCAGAGTGAAGACTTGGTAACCTTGGTCACGCAGCGATTCGGCAACCACAATCGGATACCGCCCCCAACCGGCGACCAATCCGATTTTGGATGGACGCTGGTCGTTCACGCTGCCTCCTGTGACGAATGGGTTTCCGAGTCGTCTTCCAGCCCGTCGATTACGCGTTGCAGGGCCTTGACCTGTTTCTTCAACTCGGGCAGCCTCATCAGTGCTGCTTGGATCAGCCTCTGCTTCCGCTCGGGCGTCGCCGGGATACCAAGGTAGGTTTCACCGTCCGGGATATTGGTCATCACTCCAGCTTTTGCACCGAGCACAGCACCGTCGCCGATGTGAACGTGATCGCGAATACCAACTTGGCCGGCCATCACGACATAGTCGCCGGTCGAAGTGCTGCCGGCGATTCCTACTTGCGAACATATCATGTTGTGCCGACCAATCCGGCAGTTGTGCGCGATCATCACTTGGTTATCGATCTTGGTGCCCTCCCCAATCACCGTCGCGCCGTAGGTCCCTCGGTCGATCGTCGTGCAAGCGCCGATCTCGACATCGTCCCCGATCACTACGTTCCCCAATTGTGCGGACGATTTGTGACGACCGTCCACTGTGGTGTAACCGAACCCGTAGGCACCAATGACCGCACCAGCGTGAATGATCCCTCGCGATCCGATCAGTGTATTCTCGTACAACACGACGTTAGGAAAGACAACGACATCGTCTCCCAACTCACACTCCGCCATGATTTGGACGCCGGCATGAATCATGCAGCCGTTGCCGATCTCGACGCCGTCTCCGATCACGGCATGCGCGCCCACCTTAACGCGGGAACCCAGCTTCGCCGTGGGGCTGACGATCGCCGAAGCACTCACGCCAACCCGATCGTCCTCGCGCGGCGGACGAAAATGCGCGACAATCTTGGCGAACGCCTCCTGCACATTTTCGACTGCGATAAAAGGGATCCCCTCAGGCTGAAAGTCCCTTGGTACAAGAGCTGCGACAGCTTGGCAAGCCGCAAGCTTGTCTGCCAATTTGACGTTTTCGATAAACGTGATTTCGCCACGACCTGCGTCACGAATCGTATCGGCCCCTGCAACTGGAATCTGGCCGTCCCCGTTCAGTTCGCCTTCGACCAATTGCGCAACTTCGCTCAGCAAAATATCCATTGCGGCCATCCTTTCCGCTTCTAGACCGTCCATTTCTCCCTCGCGGCCCATACTCCTGGGCATGTCGCGCGTATCCTAATACATACCAATCTGCCCAGACAATAGGAATCGCGGACTCGCCAATCGCGTTGACGACGGAGGTTTGGAGGAGAGTGAAAGGGCGTGGTGACGACACTCAATCATCGCTGGCCCATCTCCCTAACCCTCTCCCCGCGTGGAGGTCGTGCAGGGAGTGGGAACAAGAGCGGCGAAGACACGGTTTGGCAAGCGGCCAAAACGCATGTGCTAGCATTGCAGCCAAGAAGGCGAGCGGCCAGGACAATCCGCGAGATCGGCTGCGCCCGAGCACTGGAGATTGCCGACATACGATGATGTCTATCATCGTACTCGCACTATGCGCTTTGTCGAGATCCCACTGGACGCTTGACGCGCAGCACAAGGCACGGCATGTCTTCGGTTTTTCGCACGGATTCTCTCCGGACTCTCTGGTCGCTCGTACCTGGTTCGCGCGCATTAGAATCAGCCGAAGCCGATTCGATATCCGGTGGCACAAAAAAGTCAGATGACAACGATTCGACGCCATTTTGGCGTGTCGCAGTTCCGTTGCTGATTCCTTTGGTGCCGCTGCTGTCGCTCACGGTACTCTTCCGCTTAACGGATGCGGACATCGCCATCTGCCAAGCTTTCTATGATGCCGGAGACGGAAGCTGGTCGGTTGGCGAAGCAGGGCTGTGGAAGTTCGTCTATTCATACGGCACACTCCCCGGCGTGGCCCTGGGGATTGCTGCGCTGGCGATCGGCGCGGCAAGTCTCGCGTGGCCACGTTTGCACGCTTATCGCGATGCCGGGTTTTTCCTGGCGACCGTACTGGCAGTTGGCCCCGGCCTGTTGGTCAACGGGGTCTTCAAACCGCATTGGTGTCGCCCACGCCCAACGCAGATCGTCGAATTCGGAGGAAACCAGGAGTTTGTGCCTGTCTGGGGCTGGACGTCCGAACGCATGTGCAAGTCGTTCCCTTCTGGCCACGCTTCCATGGGCTTCTATCTGATGGCACCGGCGTTTCTTTTGTACAGACGCCGTCGCCGCCTGGCGCTCGGCTTTGTCGGCCTCGGTTTGGCCGGGGGCGTCGTGCTGGGGATCGCTAGGATCGCTCAAGGAGGCCATTTCCCAAGCGACGTATTGTGGTCGGCCGGGATGACTTACTTGAGTGCGTTGGCCCTATATTGCCTATTCAACCTAGGCAGGCACGGGGCATTGTGCGCTGATGCCGACCAGCCAGCCGAATTCAAACCAGTCGTGGTAGGGGCGGAAGCGGCACACGGTATTCGCCCGGCGACGGATGAACGGCGACCGGCGGATGAAGAAGCCGATCGTCGCAAAGCGGCGTGATGCCACCGTTTATGGCGTTTCGGGGTTGACTCGAATCCCGTCTCACGAGGAAACTCCCACACACAATTCCTCGTACGGTCAGTCGATTACCCATGTTTGCGATCAAGCGGCACGTCATTAGCGAAATCCTGAAGATCTTCTTCGTGGCGATCGCCATCACGATGTTGCTGATGACGTTGGGCGGCGGAGCGAAAGAAGGTATCAGGCAAGGCTTGCCGCCGGGAATCGTGCTCCAGACTATGCCCTACATCATTCCGGAGATGCTTCGATTCACCATACCAGGATGCCTGCTGTTCGCCGTGTGCAGCGTATTCGGGCGAATGACCGCGTCAAACGAAATCGTCGCCATCAAGTCACTTGGAATTAATCCACTGAGCGTCGTGTGGCCGGTACTGGTCGTTGCCTATCTACTCAGTCTCGCTACGTTCGCCGTATACGACGTGTGCGCCGTATGGGCAAGACCCAACTTGCGCCGTTTGGTCGAGGACTCCGTCGATCGGATTGCTATTGGATATCTCAAGGCAAATGGGGCCTTTACTGTGCAAGGTGTATCAATCGTCGTGAAAGGCGTTGATGGCGACCGGTTGCTGCAACCGGTGATCAACTTCGATGGGCGCGACGACACACCGAGCATCACGTTGACGGCCCGAGAAGCGCGGTTGCGCGCCAACGAAGAATCGGGCACACTGCGTTTCGAGTGCCGAGATGGGCAAATCGAGGCCCCAGGAAAGGCCACTCTACGATTTCCTGATCGCTTTGTACATGATGTTGTTCTTCGCAAGCCTGAAGCTCATCCCAAAGACCATCTTTCACCTGCCGCACTTGGCTCACGCGTCATTCCCACACAGATCGAGCGCGAGAAGGCACGTATTTCGAAGCTCCAGCAGCAGTTGGCGGCAGAGACCGACGCGCCGAACGGCACAACTGCGGAAGGACTTCAGCGCGTCCTTGACCAGCGTCAGACTCGCCTGTCTCGTCTCGAAGCAGAAATTCCACGACGATTCTCTAACGGGTTTGGATGCCTGTGTTTCGCTTTGGTCGGAGTCCCCGTGGCGATGCGGGGCAGATCATCGGACACCATGTCTGTATTCTTCCTGTGTTTCTTGCCGATCTTGTTGGTGTACTACCCGCTACTGGTAACTGGGGAGAATATCGCCAGAGGAGGTTTCTACCCCGGACTGACCGTCTGGCTTGCCGACGTAGTTCTACTTGTGATTGGCGCGGTGATGATGTGGCGGATGATGCGACGTTAAGGAGCAGTCGAGGAATGGCTTCGGATTTACCCGATCGTAAGGCGTCAACCCGCGAAGGCGGTATCTGGTTACGTCGCGCGTTGTTACTCGTCGGCGGCTTGTTCGTGTTTCGTTTGATCTATGCCGCCGTTGTCCCGATAGATCTGGTCCACGACGAGGCGTACTACTGGGACTGGTCGCGCCAATTGGACTGGGGCTACTACAGTAAGCCGCCCATGGTTGCTTGGCTGATCGCCCTATCCACTTCGCTCGGTGGTTCCTCCGCATTCTTCGTTCGCCTGCCCGCGATCTTCTTGTCCACCGGCGGGCTGCTAATGATGTACGCGTTGGGTTCGCGCATCTACGGACCAAAGGCTGGCTTCTGGGCGACGCTTTTGTCGGTCGCCACTCCGGGCAATGCTGCTTTGGGGCTTTTGATGACCATCGACGCACCTTTGCTCTTCTGCTGGTGCACGACGCTTTACTGCTGTTGGCGGTTTCTGGAACGCAAGCCGGACCGTATGCTGTGGTTGCTCCTGGGCACAGTCGCCACTGGTCTGGGCGTGCTGTCCAAGCAAACGATGATGGGCTTCATTCCTCTGGCGGGTGTATTCCTGCTGACCAGCCGCGAAGATCGCCGAGAGTTCCTGCGACCCGGCGTCTGGATCTGGGCGATCGGATCGCTGTTGTTCCTGGCGCCCGTACTCTGGTGGAACAGTCAGCATGGATGGATCACGGCGCAACACACCAGCAGCCACTTTGCCGGTCAGTCAGTCGGGCTGCTGAAGCGACTCACGCGCTCTGGCGAGTTCATGGCGACGCAGTTTGGCGTGGTGTCACCCGTGACATGTGCGTTGTTCGCGGCCGTTGGCTTTCTGTCGCTTCGTGCCTTCCGGAAGCTCGGACGTCGCGAACGATTCCTGCTGTGCTTCAGCGCGTTGCCTATGATCGGCGTGTTGTGTTTGAGTCTCACGCAGCGAGTGGAGCCGAACTGGCCGGCCGCCTTCTATCCGGCGGGCGTCCTCTTGCTTGTAGGCTGGGCGTTGCAGAAAGCGGAAGGCCTGTCACCGCTCCGCAATGGCAAACTTGCGTTGCGCCGAGCTGTAACTGTAGGTGCGGCCTTCGCTGGTGTCACATACATTCTGCCATTCGGCCTGGGGCTGGAAGGCACGAAACTCGATCCGGTGATTCGGTTGCGTGGTTGGGAGCAACTGGGCGAAGAAGTAGGAACTGAATTTGCCAAGATGCCGCGGTCCAAAGAAACGTTCGTGATCGTCGCTATCGGACGGGCCGAGACGAGTGAGCTGGCCTTCTACATGCCTCAACGGCCTCCTATCTACCTTTGGAACAGCGTGGGGGATATTCGATCCCAATACGACGTTTGGGGCGGCCCACAGGGCAAAGAGAACTGGGACGCGATGATCGTTACTGGCGACGACGGCGAGCCACCGGACGCCCTATTGGCGGCGTTCGACAATGTCGAATTGGAATCCACTATCTGCGTCCCCATCGGCCCAGATCTCCGACACTGCTACCGACTCTGGCACGGCACCGGCTTCCGTCACTGGCCGGATCCTCAGCGGCAAGTTCCTGCCACGGCTCGCACCGGCAACCCCCAGCGGATGTACTAGCCCTTTTGTTGGCAAGATATCGGGAGGGTGAAGCTCCTGCTGAGCCATCTCCCCGATCGCTTCGGCTCGGCCGGAGCCTCGCCCTCCCATTCGCAGTCACGGTGAGGGCTGCTGAAGAAACCCACGAAAAGTCGTAGAATATGACAAGATTTCGCGACTTGGCTCGGCTCCATTCGTGCTTTATCTGTTGGAAGCGAACCTTGGCTCCCAAATGACAACCACGACGACAAAGGGTGCAGTCTCTGTGGTGCGTTGATTATGCGTGTATTTTTTCATTGCAGCAG